>SCSY01000152.1 GCA_004298625.1 Nitrospirota bacterium
TGTCTGCTGACAGCTCAGATGCCCTGGCCATTGCCCTATGCCACACGAATACTCTGAGAATTAATAAATAATCCACAATGACGCCAGGATACGCCATAAATAAGATCGTAGATGCCCTGCCCTCCATAAAAATTTCAATAGAGCCGGAAGACCTGGTATGTTATGGTTTTGACGCCTCAGGCCTCGAAGGATCACCCTCTGCAGTAGTCTGGCCCAAAGATACAGGGGAAGTTGTTAAGGTGATGCAATATGCCTGGCAGAATGAGATCCCTGTTACGCCAAGGGGCGCAGGCACCGGCATGACAGGCGGCTCGATACCGCTGAACGGATCCATTGTGCTCAGTTTTGAAAAAATGAACAGGCTGTTAGAACTTGATTCCGATAATCTTAATGTCATAGTGGAACCGGGAATGATAAACGGCAGACTTCAGCGCGAGCTTGAATACCTTGGTTTTTTTTATCCGCCTGATCCTGCCAGCATGAACTTTTGCACTATCGGAGGGAATGTTGCGGAGAATGCAGGCGGGCCCAGGGCGTTGAAATACGGCGTCACCAAAGATTATGTTATGGAGCTCGAGGCGGTACTGCCAAACGGCGAGATTATAACCACAGGCGTAAAGACCCCAAAAGGCGTTGTGGGGTATGACCTGACAAGGCTTATAACAGGCTCGGAAGGGACCCTCGCAGTGATAACAAAGATTCGGCTCAGGATACTTCCATTGCCTGAGGAGGTTATTACACTGCTTGCTATGTTTGATAACCTCGAGGCCTCCGGCGCCGCAGTTTCAAAAATAATAGCGTCCAGGATAATACCAAGGACGCTTGAGTTCATGGATGCCGAAACAATTGCAGCAGTCGAAAACTTCAAGCCTGTCGGCATCCCGGGAGGGGTCGAGGCGCTCCTGCTCATCGAACTGGACGGCCATCCATCGGCTATAACAAAGGAGGCCGGGAAAATAGCGGAGATATGCGCCGCGCTTAACGCAGAAGTGAAGATGGCAGAAGACATCGCAGCAAGGAACAAATTATGGGAGGCCAGGCGGGCGGTTTCGCCTGCGCTCTATAACCTGAGCCCTTCAAAGATAAATGAGGATATTGTTGTGCCGAGAAATAAGATCCCTGATATGCTTAAGGGGCTCAGAAGGCTCTCGGAAGAGAGCGGCATAAAGATAGTAAACTTCGGGCATGCAGGAGACGGCAATATCCATGTGAATATCATGGCTGACAGAAGTGATGCGGAAAAATACCGGAAGGCAGAGGCCTTGGTAAAAGAGATATTTACGATGACGCTGGGTTTTGGGGGAACCATTTCAGGAGAGCACGGCGTCGGAATTACGAAGGCATCCTACATGAGCATGGAGATTAAAAAACACGAGCTCGATTTGATGAAAGGCATAAAAAATGTCTTTGACCCTAAAAATATACTGAATCCGGGAAAGATTTTTATATAAGGAGTTCATAATAGAAAAATGCCGCAACCACGATACTCTCTGCCACCCGCCCTATTTATTTCTTCGAATCTGAGGAATTCTATTTAGACTGTCTTTTGTCACCTCAGCTTCGGGATTAAGTGTTAATACTAATCTAAGATTATGGTGCGCCTTCTCATAATCCGGCTTTAATCTTATAGCAATCTGATAATGCTCTATTGCCTTATCAATCAGTCCTTTAACATCGTAAACATTGCCTAAGTTATTATAGGCTTCTGCAAAATCCGGCTTTAATCTTATAGCAATCTGATAATGTTCTATTGCCTTATCAGTCAATCCGTTATCAGCGTAAATATTGCCTAAGTTGTTATAGGCTTTTGCAAAATCCGGCTTTAATCTTATGGCGATCTGATAATGCCCTATTGCCTTATCAGTCAATCCTTTAACATCGTAAACATTGCCTAAATTGTAATGTAGCTCTGCAAAATTCGGCTTTAATCTTATGGCGATTTCGCATTCCCGAATGGCGTCATCCAGATATCCCAGGTCAGCATAAACTGTTCCCAGATTACTATGTGTTTCTGCAGTAGGCCCCAGCATTAAAGCAATCTGATAATGTTGTATGGCCCTATTAGGCCACCCTTTATCAGCGTAAACATTGCCTATATTATCATGCCCCCTTGCTTTATTCGGACTTTTCTTCACCACATCCTCCCAGAGTGTAATCGCATCATGCCATACAGTATTTCTCTGATAAGCAACAATTGAGAGGACAATAACAGCAGCAACAAGAAGTAAGTAGCAAGCAGCAAGGGAACGTCTTGGACTCTGAATCATAGCCTGAAGGATATAAAATGTGGCTGATACAAAAACAATGATAATGCCTATAACCGGCAGATATAACCTGTGTTCAAAGATCACGTCTCTTATGGGGATAATTGATGATTCAACAGACAGAGTTATAAAGAGCCAGAAGATGCCGAAAGATAAAAAGCGTGAAACGGACAGCGTGTAGCGTTTAGCGTAAAGAAGATAAACAGCAAAAGAAAAAATTGTTAAGAGAAACAGGAAGGATAAAAACACCTCTGGATTAAAGAATGAATGATATATCGGATAATCATAATCAAGGTTCTGATTTATCGGGACAAACAAGAGTCTCAGGTATGTAACAATCACCCTGAACTGTGTGGACAGATAACTCCACCTTGGAATCTCCTCACCTTCCTGAGACACCTCTCTTAGTTCTCCAATTGCATCTCCGATTGGTTTATCTGTTCCAACAAGGCTTAAAGGTATGATAAGCATTGTTAGAAGTAGTGGAAGTAGATATATAATTCTCTTCTTAATCTTTCCTTCAAAGAACATAAACTCATAGAGGGTGATAATAAAAGGAAGCGTGAATGCAATCTCCTTTGTCTTCATGGCAAGGATGGCGGACAAGAAAGAGACAGCGTATAGCGTATAGCGTGTAGCTGCAGCCCCCCCACCCATCCCTCCCCCTCGAGGGGGGAGGGTTAAGGTGAGTCTGAATTTTATATACATAACAAGCGAAAGCAGATAAAACATACTTGCAAGTGACGTAAATCTCTGGACAATATATGTTACTGCCTGAGTCTGGATTGGATGAGAGACAAAGAGCAAGGCAGAGAAAAGGGCAAATCCCCCCATCCCCCCTTTTCTATAGGGGGGTGAGGGGGGATAACTGGTTGAAAAATATGGCGTCTTAAATGTTAGAACTACAAGCAGGTAGACAAGGATTGCATTTAGAATATGTATTATTAGATTGACTATGTGATAGCCAATGGTATTCAGTCCTCCGAAATGATAGTTCAAGGCAAAGGTGAGATAACCAAACCATCTTGACTCAGACAGCGGCCAGAAGTTACTTAAATCCCTTAGCTTATAGTTTCCAACAATATTGCCTATATCATCAAACTGAAATGGCACATGGAAGGTATTGGAGTAAACAAGAAAGCCAACTACTATAATTAACAGGGTATGAAAAAAGGGTTTTCCCATTAGTGAATATAACACTTCTCCCTTGTCAGTTCAACCTTTCATATTTTTGATCCTGTCATAGTTCATAATAAATTTCCTTGCATTTTTAATTTAAATGATATTTAATAACTGGGGTTAATAAATGTCTTAAATGATATGTTATAATTCGCGTTAAAGAGCTGAAGAAAGGTTATATGAAAAAGGAACTGACGGAAGAAGAAAAAAAAGAGATGCCGTTATACCCGATCGGAATAGTGGCTGAATTAATAGGCACAACCGACCAGACCTTAAGGCTTTATGAAAAACACGGGCTGCTGAAACCTGCCCGCAGGAATAAAAACAGATTTTATTCGGAAAACGATATTAAGTGGCTGCGCTGTTTAAGGGACCTTATCCATAACAAGAAAATCAGCATTGAAGGAATAAAGAAACTCCTTGAATATGCTCCCTGCTGGGAGATAACGGTATGTTCTGAAGAGAGAAAAAATAAATGTTCTGCTTATATAGATAAGACAAAGCCCTGCTGGGAGCTGAACAGGATGATATGCAATAGGGAAAGCGGCAAGATATGCGAAGACTGTGTTGTGTTTATATCAAAGAAGGCCAAGAAAAAATAGCTGCAGGCTAATCAAAGTCTAAATTCACCGCATCTTTTTTCTCGGGTATTACCGGCGCAACGGCAAACTGTGTCGGCTGTGTGCCTTCCTTAAAATATTCTTTCAAAATTCCGGGGATTTCTTCCTTTACCAAAAGCCCTGTTGCCGGGTCTATCGGATATCTCACAATCCCTTCCGGCGCAGAGAAATCAGGAGACTCTTCTCCACTGGATGCAGACCTCATGAAATTTAGCCATATGGGCGATGCCGCCTTTGCGCCTGTTTCCTGAGAACCAAGGGGCCTTATGTCGTCGAAGCCGACCCATACGCAAGCGGTGAGGCCGGTTGTGTATCCCACAAACCACGCATCCCTGTAATCATTTGTCGTGCCTGTCTTTCCTGCGGCAGGCCTGCCCAGCGCCTTTATCCTCCAACCTGTTCCGTAATTTATAACATCCTGCATCATGGACGTTATAAGAAACGCTGTCTGTTGGCTTATTATTTGAGCGTTTGCAGGGTCGTTGCTTTCAAGGATGCCGCCCTTTGAATCCGTTATATATTTAACGGCAGCCGGGGTCATCTTATTCCCGCTGTTGGCAAACACGCTGTATCCTGAAGCAAGCTCCAGCGGCGTCACGCTTAAGCTGCCGAGGGCTATGCTTAAATTGTGCGGTATGTCTCCTTCAAGGCCGAGGCCCCTTGCAAAATCAATAACCTTGCCGACGCCTATCGCATCCACAAGTTTTACTGTAACAACATTTCTTGAGTATGCCAGGGCATCCCTCAGTCTCGTAGGCCCATAGTGTTTGTGGTCATAATTTTCCGGTTTCCAGTCGCCTTTTGGCCCGCCGGTATAAGTAACCGGCGCATCGTCTATTATGCTTGCCGGCGTAAACCCGTTATCCATGGCGGCAGCATATATGATAGGCTTAAACGCAGATCCCGGCTGGCGTTTTGCATAAACAGCCCTGTTAAATTCGCTCTTTGTAAAGTCATAGCCTCCGACGAGCGCCCTGATAAATCCCGTGCTTTGTTCAATTGCAACAACAGCGCCCTCGACCTCCGGTTCCTGTTCGAGAGCAAGGATGATCTCTTTTCCTTTGGCCTCTTTAATCGTTACTTTAACAACATCGCCGGGCTTAAGTATCTTTGTAAGATTGAAGCCTTTAATTGCAACCGGCTTCTTTGTTTTTTGGTCTATTGCAATGCCTGCCCATCTGGCATTGTCTATCGAGAGCTTTCCAATAATTCCCCTTGTCTTGATAACAGCGTCTTTTTCACTTACCTTAAGCACGAGGCCTGATGTCACCTCGCTTCTGTCGGTTATAACGGAATTATATACATCCTTGCTTTCCAGCTCTTTTTTAATATCTATTTTCCTATGTTCCAGCGGCCCCCTCCAGCCGCGCCTCTTGTCGAGCTCTCTCAACCCTTCCTGCAAGGCCCTCTGGGCAGAAAGTTGCATCCTTCTGTCGAGAGTTGTATGAACCTTTAACCCGCCTTTATATACGGTATCTTCGCCATATTTAGCCTCGAGATATTTCCTTACGTATTCGACAAAATAGTTATTTGCCTCCATGCCTCTTTTGAGGCTCGATAAATACAGAGGTTGTTTTGTTGCTTTTTCTCTCTCGGATTTTTTAATATATTCCTCTTCCTCCATCCTGAGAAGAACCGTATCCTGTCTTTCCTTTGCCTTTGTCAGATTGTTAAACGGAGAATAAGTCGTAGGGGCCTTTATGAGAGCCGCTATCATTGCCGCCTCCGGCAGGGTTATATCCCTTACGGATTTGCCGAAATATATGCGGGACGCCATCTCGACGCCGTAAGCTCCGTGGCCGAAATATATCTTGTTTAAATAAAGCTCCAGTATCTCCTTTTTTTCAAGATTCTTTTCTATCTTTATTGCAAGCGACGCCTCTCTTATCTTTCTCTTGAGGGTCTTTTCGGGAGTGAGAAACACGACCTTTGCAAGCTGCTGGGTTATAGTGCTGGCGCCTTCCTTAAGCTCTACATGGATAATATCCTTGAGGATCGCCCTGCCGATTGCAACATAATCTATGCCCTTATGCTTCCAGAACCGTGAATCTTCGGTGGCAATTACAGCATTTATAAGATGCTGAGGCATTTTGTTCAGAGACACAAATATGCCTTTTTCTGCCTTGAGTTCCCCTATAAGCGTATCATCGTCTGCGTATATCTTTGTGCCCGAAACAGGTTTGTATTGTTTGAGTTCTCCGATAGAAGGAATTCCCCTTGCAATGGCAAGATAGCTTCCGACAGTTACACCGGTTACCATCGATATGATTATGAGAAAGATAACGACCTTTGATTTCATTGTAGAGAAATATTATAACCCTGATACGAAAGCCCTGTCAAAGATGTTGAACCTTTACTATGCTTCTGCTATACTTTTTTTATGAAAAGTCATAGAACGGTAGGAATCTTTAACGGGATTTCCGGCTTACTGCTGTTACCCGCCTTTATTGGCCTTGTCTTGATTCCATCAGGTTGCGGCTCGCTGCTCCCAAGCATAAAAGAAACAACCAGATCGCCATGGGAAACCTTTGATGAGGCCAAAAATGCCTTTGATAAGATAATCCCTTACGAGACAACAACCAGCGAACTGCAAGGGCTTGGTTTCTCTCCTGTTTCAACTCCCAATGTAAAAATTATAACCTATCTGGACATAATTCAGCGCTTTATGGCCAACCCCTCGATAAAGAAAGAGGACCTCGACGAGGGACTGCAGACCTGCATCACTGCAAGAGATAATTGCAAAGCTTACGAGATTCAGCCAAAATTTATTTTTAACCAACGGTACGGTAGTGTCCTCATGGACATTTTTAATTTCAGCAAAAAAACTCACCAGTCGGGATGGGAGTTTACAGCCCTGGTTGTTTTAGTTGATAGCACTGTTGTCTATAAGCTCTGGGGAGGCAAACCTGAAATAGATGAAAACAAGGAGATCAAAAACCCCCTGGGACCCCTGCAGGACGTTTCGGATTTATTGTTTAAGGCAACAAGAGAAACGCTGTAGACTGCCTGATCTCCGCAGGGCCTGATATAACTTATGAAGAATAAGGAGATAGCGGATATCTTCAATGAGATAGCAGACCTCCTTGAGATTAAGGGAGAAAATCCATTCCGCATCAGGGCATACCGCAGGGCATCCCAGAATTTGGAGGGGCTTACAAAGGATGTTGTGTCGCTTTCCAGAGATGAACTTCTTGAAATCCCGGGAATAGGCCATGACCTTGCTGAAAAAATTGAAGAATATATAAAGACTGAAAAGGTCAAAAGTCTTGAGGACATTAAAAAAGAAATCCCTGAAGGTCTTGCAGCGCTTCTTTCTATCCCGAGCCTTGGACCCAAAACAGCGAAACTGCTCCATGAAAAACTGAAGGTAAAAAATATCGCTGAACTTGAAAAACTTGCAAGAGAACATAAATTAATCGGCCTTCCCGGAATAAAAGAAAAGACAGAGGAAAATATCCTTAAGGGCATAGGAATGCTAAAGCGCGGCAAGGACAGGCAGCCGCTCGGAAGGGTTATCCCGATAGCATCCGATATCGTTAATCAGCTCAAAAAAAATGCGCCTCTCGAAAAGATCGAGATTGCAGGAAGCCTCAGAAGGATGAAAGACACTGTAAGGGATATTGATATACTTGCCACATCAAAAAATCCCCATGATGTCATGAAGGCATTTATGCATCTTCCGCATGTAAAAGAGGTATTGATGCACGGGACTACAAAATCAAGCATTGTAACAAAAGAGGGAATTCAGGCGGACCTCAGGGTTATTGAGGATGAGTCCTTCGGCGCAGCGCTCGCATATTTCACAGGAAGCAAGGAGCATAACATAAGATTAAGGGAGATGGCGGTAAAAAAGGGACTCAAGCTTAATGAATACGGGATATTCAGAGAGAAGGATAATAAAAAGCTCGGCGGGAAGGATGAGAACGATGTTTATAAAATACTCGGCATGCAATTTATCCCGCCTGAAATGAGAGAAGACAGGGGCGAGATTGAGGCTGCTCAAAAAGATTCTCTGCCAAGACTTATCGAGTTAGGCGATATAAGAGGAGACCTGCATGTTCATACAAGCCAAAGTGATGGAAGCCATACGCTCGAAGAACTTATTGAAGCGGCAAGACAAAGGGGATATGAATATATTGCAATCACCGACCACTCCAAGGGGCTTGGAGTGGCAAGAGGTTTAAATGAAGAAAGGCTGATGGAAGAAAAAAAAGAGGTGGATGCTTTAAATAAAAAACTTAAAGGGTTCAGACTTCTGATGGGTGTTGAGGTTGATATAAGAAGTGACGGTAAAATGGATTTTGATAATGAAATACTTTCCAGGATGGATATTGTTGTTGCCTCGATACATTCGGGATTCAGGCAGTCAAAAGAGCAGATTACAAAAAGGCTTGTCTCGGCAATGAAGAATCCTTATGTATCTGTAATAGCTCACCCGACGGGAAGGCTGATTGGAGAGAGAGACCCTTATGAGGTTGATATGGAATATATCCTAAAAGTTGCGCAGGAGACAGGCACTGCGATAGAGATTAATGCATATCCTTTGAGGCTTGATCTGAATTACATATACGCGCAGAAGGCAAAAGATCTCGGCGTGAAACTTGTCATAAGCACGGATACGCACCTCGTAAGCCAGTTTGCCTACATGCACTATGGAGTATCAATAGCAAGAAGGGGATGGCTTGAGAAAAGGGATGTGCTTAATACGTTGAAATACGAACAGCTTATGAAGGCGCTGTGGAGGAAGAGGAAACGTAATTTCACATAAACCTGCTTAGCCGATATGCTATTATTAAAGATATGAAAAAACCGGCTGTTTTTATATTTCTTTTGCTCCTTATACCTGTATCTCTTTTTGCTCAGATAGATGAGTATAAGCTCGATAACGGGCTTAAGGTATTGCTCATAGAAGACCATAAGGCTCCTCTGGCAACATTTCAGATATGGTACCGGGTCGGCTCAAGGAATGAGCCCTTCGGGAAGACCGGGATAAGCCATCTTCTGGAGCATATGATGTTTAAGGGGACACCAAAATACGGTACAAAAGAATTCTCTAAGATTGTCCAGAAAAACGGCGGAGTGGACAACGCATATACAACAAAAGATTACACAATGTATTATCAGACACTCGCATCAGACAGGATCGAGCTTTCCATAGACCTTGAGGCCGACAGGATGAGAAATCTTATTCTCGATCCAAAGGAGGTCATTGCGGAAAGAAGCGTTGTCATGGAAGAGAGGAGGATGCGGTATGACGACGATCCGCAGAATTCCGTATACGAAGAATTATTGGCTGCTGCATTCAAGTCTCACCCCTATCACTGGCCTGTAATAGGATGGATGTCCGACATCGCCTCAATTGAAAGGGATGACCTCTATAATCACTATAAGTATTATTATTCTCCTGATAATGCGGTTATTGTAGTTTCGGGAGATATTAAGGCGGATGAAATTATAACAAAGATAAGGGCGGCGTTCGGGAGCATCCCTGCCTCGCCTGAAAGAAGACCTGTCGCTGCAAAGGAGGATGTCCAAAAAGGCGAGAGGAGGGTAACCCTGAAAAAAGAGGCAGAGCTTCCATATATAATCGGCGCATACCATACTCCGAGTTTCCCGGATCAAGACAGTTATGCGCTTGAGGTTCTCGGGATGGTACTGTCGGGAGGGAAGAGCGCAAGACTTTATAAGTCGCTTGTGTATGAGAAAAAGATCGCGCTTTATGCAGGCGCCGATTACAGCGGCCTCAGCAAAGACCCGTATCTTTTTTATTTTTCTGCAGCAGCCTCGCCGGGCAAGGATATAAAGGACGTGGAAAATGGTATCTATGCCGAGATAGAAAAGATAAAAAATGCGCATCCGTCGGAACGCGAGGTTCAGAAGGCAAAGAATCAGATAGAGGCGTCATTTATAATGGGACAGGACTCTATATATTTTCAGGCGGAGATTTTAGGCATGTTCGAGATGATTGGGGACTGGAGGCTGAAAGAGAAGTATCTTGAGGGCATAAGAAAGATTAAACCCGAGGATGTGAGCAGGGTTGCAAAAAAATACCTTATCGAAGAGAACAGGACGGTGGGGATTTTGATACCTTTAAAGACAGTTAGGAGTGTAAAGTGAAAAGTGAAAAGTTAGCGAAATACAAAACAGCATTTTTTTTATTCATACTAATCACTATTCACTGCTCACTGTTCACTGACGTTTATGCTCTTGATTTTAATAAAAAGATACTGAGCAACGGCCTAACAGTCCTGCACTCGGAAAAGCACAATATCCCGATTATCATGATCACGATGATTATAAAGGCCGGCCCTCTGGATGAGCCGAAGGAAAAGGCCGGGCTTTCAAACCTTGTCGCAGAGCTTCTCGATGAAGGGACAAAGAACAGGAAGTCTTCGGAGATAAGCGAGGAGATAGAGTTCATAGGCGCAGGCATTGGAGCTTCTGCGGGTAGCGATTACACAACAATAAATCTCTCTGTTCTTAAGAAGGATCTCGAAAAAGGGTTTGAGCTTTTTTCGGACATACTCTTAAATCCGGTATTTCCCGATGAAGAGCTCGACAGAAAAAGAGAGCGCATAATCGGCTCTCTCAAGCAGCGCGAGGAAGACCCATCCTTTCTTGCAGGCAGGGCGTTTAACAAAGAGGTATTCGGCGAGCATCCTTATGGAAGGCTTGTTGAGGGCTCTGTGGAGACTCTTTCCGTAATAACAAGGGATGACCTCGTGAAATTTCATTCGAGGCGCTTCATCCCCAATAATGCGATACTTTCGGTTGTGGGCGACCTTACACAAAATGAGCTCGATTCATTGATCAAGAAATATCTCGATTCATGGAAAATATCCAAACTCCATGAAAGACAGGCAACCCCCATGCCTGAGGAAAAAACACTGAAGGTCGTGAAGATAGAAAAGGATGTTACGCAGGCCACTATAATAATCGGCCATCTCGGAGTGAGCAGGGACAATCCCGACTACTACGCCATCTCTGTAATGAACTACATACTTGGGGGAGGCGGTTTCTCATCAAGGCTTATGCAGAAGATAAGGGATGACATGGGTCTTGCCTATGATGTTCACAGCTTTTTTTCTCCGGGCAAAGAAAGAGGTGCATTTCAGGCTGGCGTTCAGACAAAGAATGAATCAGCAAACAGGGCTATTGGGGAGATACTTAAACAGATGGAGAGAATTAGGGAAGAGAAGGTCTCTGATACTGAACTTGCCGATGCAAAGGCGTATCTTACGGGGAGTTTTCCTCGCAGGCTGGACACCAACAGAAAGATTACGGATTTTATTGCAACTGTTGAATTCTATAATCTCGGGCAAGATTATGCAGAAAAATATCCTTCATATATAAATTCCGTCACAAAGGAAGATGTTTTACGCGTTGCCCGAAAATATCTTGACCCTGAAAATTTTGTCCTTGTGGTAGTCGCCGATCAGAAAAAGGCAGCTATTAAGTATTAGAATTTTATATGGCGCTCAGGGATATCATAGGACAGGAAAAAGCGATAAATATCCTTCTCGGCACAATAGGGAAGGGAAGGATCCCCTCCGCATATCTCTTCGCAGGCGAACAGGGAATAGGGAAAAAATTAACTGCAATAAATATATCGAAGCTGCTGAACTGCCAAAACCCCCAACCCCTGACCACTCGCCCCGGCGAGTTGCCCCCGCGCTCAGGCGGGTTCGCTGAGGAGAATGAGGAGACTAACCCCAGGTCCGATGCATGCGATAGCTGTCCTTCCTGCAAAAAAATAGATTCACGGACGCATCCCGACTTTCTTCTTGTCGAGCCTGAAAAAGGCGAGATAAGGGTTGACGAGATCAGGGCGATTGAGGAGGCGCTTTCGTTTGCGCCGTATGAAGGAAAGATAAAAGTGGTAGTGGTAGACGATGCCGAATCAATGAACCAATCTGCTGCGAATGCGTTTTTGAAGACCCTTGAGGAGCCTCCTGCGCAGAGCCTCATAATCCTTGTGTCTTCAAGTCCTGACAGGCTCCCTGAGACAATAAGGTCAAGGTGCTCCCGCGTAAACTTCTCCCCTCTTTCGCCTGAAAAATGCGAGGAAGTAATAAAAAAACAGGGGTCAGGGGTTAGGGGTCAGGGGTTAGAAAAGAATAATTATCTGTCCACTGTTTCCCGGCTCTCGATGGGGAGGCCGGGGCTTGCAATAGCAAATGACCTTATCGAAGAAAGAGACTGGTTTCTGAGGCTTTTCAGGGAGTTGACCAATCGAAGCAATAAAGAAACATGGGAAGACAGGGAAGAGATAGAATCGTGGTTTAATTCTGCGATGATATTCCTTAGAGATATGGCTGTATTCAGGATAACAGGCAAACCCGATATGCTCATAAATATAGATCTTAAGGACAGGATTGCCGCAGTTAGCAAAACGGTTGAATTAAAGGATATAATAGATAGCTATGCAAAGATATCTTTTTTAAAGAGATATCTCGAGTTCAACCTGAATAAATCCATAACCTGGAATTATACGGGATTTATTCTTGAAAAGTTCGGAAGAGGGATATAAAGATGCCTGATGTTATGGGAATAAGATTTAAAAAATGCGGCAAGATATATGACTTCGAGGTCAACGGGAGCAGCGTTGAGTTCAAAAGGGGAGATACGGTCATTGTGGAGTCTGAGCTGGGCCTCAGCATAGGGAATATTGTTACTGAGAGACATCCAATCGAAAATCCTGCCAAAGAATTAAGAAAGGTCCTGAGGAAAGCCAACGAAGATGACCTCAGGCAGAAGCAGAATAATGAGAATTTTGAGAAAGAGTCCCGGGACTACTGCCTTGAGCGGATAACGGCAAGAGGGCTTCCGATGAAGCTTGTCTGCACAGAGGCCACCCTCGACAAAAAAAGGATTATATTTTATTTCACCGCAGAAGGAAGAATAGATTTCAGGGAGATAGTCAAAGACCTTGCTGCAAAGTTCAAGACGAGGATAGAGATGAGGCAGATAGGCGTCAGGGATGAGGCAAAGGTTATCGGTGGTTTCGGGATGTGCGGGAGGGAACTCTGCTGCAAGACATTTCTCACCTCATTCGAGCCGGTATCCATAAAAATGGCTAAGCAGCAGGACCTTGTTCTTAACATGAGCAAGCTCTCAGGTATATGCGGCAGGCTCATGTGCTGCCTGGGTTATGAGGTAGCCGAGGGAGGTTTTCATGCCTCGGAAAACGCTCCTCAGAGCGGGGAAGGCGCTCAGGCCGAAGTTAATGTGGTTGCGGTTTCCCTTGTCAGGGAAGAAGTCGAAGAGAAAAATCGGCCTGAGGTTAAAGCTCATAAACCGTCGGGCAACAGCGAAGTTCAGCCCCCGCCCCCGGCTGCAACGGCAGTGCATTCAGACAGCGTTTCCAATAAGGAAGTTGCAAAAGAAGAAAGTCCTGAGCAAAAAACCGGACAGGCGCCTCCTCAAGGGCACAAAAAACGCAAGAAATGGCGCTGGAGAAAATTCCATAAACAGGACAAGCCTGAAAATAAATAAACAGTAAAAGGGGTACGATATATTAGATACAATCCCCTGACTGTATTATTCAGCAACTTAACAATGAAAAAAAGATTCTACGTTACAACTCCGATTTACTATGTAAACGATGTCCCGCACATCGGGCACGCATATACAACCATCGCAGCAGACATTCTCTCAAGATATAACAGGCTTATGGGGAATGAAGTTTTTTTCCTTACCGGCACCGATGAGCATGGGCAGAAAGTTGAAAAGGCGGCATCCGAAAAAAATAGAACTCCGAAAGAACACGCCGACCTTATGGTAGAAAACTTCAGGCAGCTCTGGCAAAAACTCAACATCTCAAACGACGCCTTCATTCGCACAACCGATGTAAATCACATAAAGACCGTGCAGGGACTTTTACAAAAACTCTGGGACACGGGAGAGATTGAAAGAAGGGCATATGCAGGATGGTACTGCACTCCTGACGAAAGGTTCTGGACGGAAAAAGAGGTAGTGGAAGGAAAATGCCCTGACTGCGGAAGACCTGTTGAGCAGATACATGAGGAAAATTATTTTTTCCTCATGTCCAAATATCATGAGAGGCTGATAAAATATATCGAAGAAAATCATTCTTTTATACTGCCGGAGACGCGGAGGAATGAAGTCCTTGGATTTCTCAAAAATAATACCCTCGGTGACCTCTGCATCTCAAGACCAAAGAGCAGGCTTTCGTGGGGCATCCCGCTGCCGTTTGATGAAAACTTTGTGACATACGTCTGGTTCGATGCGCTCGTAAATTATTTCTCCGCAACGAGGTATCTTGTGCCGGGCGCAGGGGATGCGAAACTCGGCGATTTCTGGTGGCCTGCCAATCATCATCTTGCAGGTAAAGATATACTCACGACCCATGCCGTCTACTGGTCAACGATGCTTATGGGATTAAATCTTCCTTTGCCTTTAAATATTTTTGCGCACGGCTGGTGGACCGTTAACGGGAAAAAGATGTCTAAATCTGTAGGGAATGTTGTAGACCCGAATCTCATGGTTGAAAAATATGGAGTTGATGCGGTTAGATATTTTCTCTTCAGGGAAGTGCCGTTTGGGCTTGATGGAGATTTCTCAGAGCAGGCATTGATAAACAGGATAAATACAGACCTTGCAAATGACTTGGGGAATCTGTTGAGCAGGTTTGTCGCTATGGCCTTAAAATATTTTAACGGGGAAATTGAATCTTCGGATTCTCTTGATAATTTCAAGGAGCATTGTATTAAGTCCATCAATAGCGCAATGGACGAGCATAACTGGTCGCACCTCAGGTTTAATCTTATCCTTGAGAGCATATGGAGCATTGTGAGCGAGACGAATAACCTCATAGCAAGGGAGGAGCCGTGGAAGCTCGCAAAGGACAATCAAACAAGGCTTAAAGTGGTTATGTGTAACATCTGGAATGCATTAAGGCTCATTACCCCAATGCTTTATCCATTCATGCCTTCAACTGCAGAGAAGATGTGGACACAGCTCGGGCTTAAGTCCCTTTCGGAAGAAGCAGGCCGGTCTTTGGAAATTTTCTCATGGGACTGGAAGCCAGGTTACGATATAAAAGTCTCAAAGGCAGAACATCTTTTCCCGAGGATTGAGACGGGAGAGCCGAAGAAGAAATAGGAAGGGGAAATTAGGGAATATTGACTCGGCCTGCTATGAACTTATAGACTAATAAAATCATGGAAAGCGCAAAAATAGGCAGCTTTACACGCCTGCCTTACCCATCTAATATAATTGTTGACATACACTCTTATTGCAATGCCTCGTGCAAAACATGCCCATACCGCGAGTTATCCAAAAAACTTCCGATGGGGATGATGGAAGAAAGTCTTTTCACAAGGATTAT
>SCSY01000153.1 GCA_004298625.1 Nitrospirota bacterium
GTATGGTCGGCAACTGATTAAGAGAAAATCAATGAGGGTTAAACCTTCAATATTCATTTTTCAAGAATCCCCTCTCCCCTCCAAAAAAAAGTGCAGCTTCAGGCTCTCGCTCCAACCCATTAAAAATACTCAATGACTGAGTAATATTACGCAAAGAAAGAGAACTCATCGAGTAAGTATATTTTTTATCTATAGGTATGGTTTATTTTTAGTCCGAGAAAAACAAAAATCAACATTAAAAATAATCGCATATCATCCCATTGAAGATTGAAACAACTTCCAACAATAAGTTATCATTTAAAATGTTAATAAAGCCTTTCTCGACAACAGGCATCGGAAGTCTTCCTTATACAAATCCTGAAGAGGCATGCCGGATTATCCTCAGCACATTCGACATACCCTTCTGGCCCCAGTTGCCAAAATTATCTTTCAGGGAGTGGATGATACCGCAGTATTCGGAGGGTATGCCTTATGTGAAGATTGACCTTAAAAAAGAAACCATATGCGTAGACAGAAGCAAAAGCGATGAACTCGAAAGATTTTATGAGAGCTATAGAGATGACAGCAGGATCGCGATCTCGGAGGATTACGCAAAGGGACTCCATACATTCCTCAGGACGGCAAAGCATAGATTTCAATTTCTGAAAGGCCACATAACAGGCCCCCTGACCTTTACTCTCGGGCTCAAGGATACGGACGGACGGCTTGTTTATTTTGATGAAGAACTGCGAGAGGTAGCCCTCATGCTTCTTAAGGCAAAGATCAGATGGCAGGTTGATGTGCTGAAGCAGCTTGCGGATAATATAATAATTTTTATCGACGAGCCGATACTTTCTGCATTGGGGAGTTCGGCATATCTCGGTGTGAATCCTGACGAGGCTATGAGACTGATCAGGGAGACCGCAGATACGGTAAAAGAGGCTGGCGGCATATCAGGCATACACTGCTGCGGAAACGCAGACTGGCCGTCTGTGCTCACGAGCGGCGTAAATATCCTGAACTTTGATGCCTATGGCTATTTTGATGCCTTGTCAATGTATAACAGCGATGTCCTGGAATTCCTTGAAAAAGGCGGATATCTCGCATGGGGGATTGTGCCTACAACAGACGCAATAAGAAATGAGACTTTCGATTCGATAAAAAAGCGCCTTAGCTCTGGAATTGAAAAAATGTCGAAACAAATCCCGTCAGACCTCATCCTTTCCAGGATAATCCTCACGCCTTCATGCGGGACAGGCTCAAGGAGCACTGAAGAGACATCCAGGATATTCCAGTTCCTTGTAAGGCTGAAAGAGGAATTTGCGTGAAGAAGGGTATTTTTATATCCCTCGAAGGAATCGAAGGCACAGGAAAATCCACGCAGGCAAAGCTGCTCTCAAAACATCTTTCCAAAAAAAGATATAAGCCGGTTCTTACACAGGAACCAGGAGGCACGTTAATAAGCAACCGGATAAGGAAGGTCTTGCTTTCAACAAAACATGACAAGATGGATTACATGGCAGAGCTGCTGCTCTATAATGCGGCGCGGATTCAGCACATAAAAGAGAAGATAGTTCCCTCACTTAACATCGGCAAGGTAGTCATAACAGACCGTTTCAGCGATTCAACAATTGCATATCAGGGATACGGCAGGGGCATAAGCCTTAAATTAATAGATGCCCTTGACAGGATAGCAACCGGCGGCATGAGGCCTGATCTGACAATACTCCTTGACCTCGATGTCGAGACCGGGCTGATGAGAAACAGGCACATCAATAAAGTTGACAGGCTTGAGCTTGAGGATGTCGAATTCCACAAGAAGGTAAGAGAGGGGTTCCTTGAACTTGCGGCGATGGAGCCTGAGAGGATAAAACTCGTTAAAGCATCAAAG
>SCSY01000154.1 GCA_004298625.1 Nitrospirota bacterium
CGCTGCTTTCATTGCCCCACAACTCCAGCATACCGGTCAGACTGTCAAAGATATAGCGGCCGCAGGGATTATTTTCCAGAATAAACTCATTCAGGACCTTCCGAACCTTTTCCGGGTCCGAAGGGTCTTTGACGTGAATCACCCGGGCAACCGGATTTTCTCCGCCCGATTTATAGAACCGAGAGAACACGGCCTCGTCATTACCCTTGCCCGAAGTAAAACAATCCACCAGGACCAGATTGGTCAAAGACACGTGCGGGCTCAGGCGGTCCAGCACGGTCTGGGGCGAGGCATTAAAACTGACAAACAGGGCTTGGGATGTCCCCTGGGTGGCGGCCTGTAGATAATGGGCCACGAAGAACTGGACCGGCACGCCGGAATCTATTTCCCAGACCAGGTTATCGCCCAACTTCACGCCGCCCAGCAAGGCGTCAAGTTCTTTCAGTCCGCTGGTGCAGGGCTTATTATTCATATTAAGTATTACTTAACTTAAAACGACCCAGCGGTCAACAAAATCAGGCGGTAAAATTATTTTGGGGTTTCTTGGGCTTTACCAATATTTATGGCTTATCGTGGGACACATGATATAATTTTCATCGAATGGTTTTGGCGGTCCCAACGGGATTCGAACCCGTGTTTTAGCCTTGAGAGGGCCACGTCCTAGGCCTCTAGACGATGGGACCATGAATGGCTGGGGAGAGAGGATTCGAACCCCTATAAGCAGCTCCAGAGGCTGCCGTCCTACCTTTGGACGACTCCCCAAAAAATGCCTTAAATATCAGTGTTTTCAGGTGGTTATACAGGTATTTAAGACAAGTAGAAATATACCACAAACCATCAAATTCCGTCAAATTTACCTTTGAAACAAAAATCAACAGAAAACCCCTTCAGGACGGTGGGACAGGATCGGACAGGACACCCCTTTCCTTTGCCTATTCTTTCAGCACATATTTTGAGACATTCCCATTACCGCCAACTAATAATATCTCCGCATTTAACCTTCCAGATGAAATTTTCTCACCGTAAAATTTTACTCTGTCCCGGAACAAGCAGCCTTTTATTCCGCATATATAAAAGTATGTCTACGGCTACCATTGCCGCATTCATTATGTATAACCATATCACAAAATCAAAGTTGTTGAAAACCTTGTGAAAGATACCGGCGATATATCCGATTAAAACTATGAACAAAAAGGTTACGCTCTTCCCGGCAGTGGTTCTGGAAGTGTAAGACTTATAGATGGAAACCGGCCACGCAGCGCCGAAACAGAGCAGCATAACGATTTCGAATATGCCTTTTGAACTGATTGACAAGCTAAATCAGTCCCGCCTTCTCCATGATCATCGGCACCTTATCCTCCATTCCGATAGCCATGATATGAACGCCGTCACATATCTTCTCGTCCCTTAACTGTTTAATATGCCTTGCGGTTATATTCATGCCGGTATCGAGCGCCTTTTCTTTTCCTGCTGCCTTAAGTTCATCAATCAGCGTCTGAGGGACCCTTATTCCCGGGACATTGTTATTCAGGAAATTAGCCATGCCTGCGGATTTTAAGACAACAAAACCTGCGAGTATCTTCACAGGGAACTTCCTCGCATGTTTCATGAATTCTTTAAATTTCTCTATGTCGTATATGGCCTGAGTCTGGAAAAAATTCGCACCTGCCCTTACCTTTTTCTCGAACTTCATCAACTGCGGCTCAATGGGATTTGCCTCGGGAGTTACGACAGCGCCCTGAAAGAAATCCGTCGCGCCTTTAAGGTCATTGCCCGACATGTCTTTGCCTTTATTAAGTCCATCAACTGCATTGAGAAGCTGGACTGACTCTATGTCATAAACAGGTTTAGCACCCTTGTGGTCTCCGGCAGAGACATGGTCTCCTGTCATGCAAAGGACATTCTTTATGCCCAAAATATTTGCGCCGAGGAGGTCTGACTGAAGGCCTATCCTGTTCCTGTCGCGGCATGTCATCTGAAGTATCGGCTCAAGCCCGTGTTCCATCGCTATCTTGCACACTGCTATGGAACATATCCTCATAACAGCAGACTGGTTATCAGTAACATTCACGGCATCCAATTTTCCCTTGAGAAGCTCCATGTGGTGAATCATCTCTTTTATGTCGGTGCCCTTCGGCGGCCCGACCTCAGCAGTAACGGCAAATTTGCCTGAATTCAATATTTCCCTGAAGCTCATTTCTTCTTTTCCTCCCTCGTTACTAATGTCCTTGGTTTCTGAGATGCCGACCAGTCTTTTGCCTCAAGCGTAACTTCGCAGAGTTCCTGAAGCCTGTCGAGTTTCTTCATCCTCTCATATATCCTCACCCATGCGCATTTGATGTCAGGGCTTATCTCGCAATGACCGTCCTTGCACCCGCCGCACGGCCCGTTTAAAAGCCCCTTCGGACATGCTGTTATCGGACATATTCCACCGGTTTTATCGAGAATGCATTTGCCGCATAATGAGCACCTCTCGTCAAAGAACTGAAGCCTTGTCATATTACCGAGGAACAAACTGTCGTTTGCAGGGAAAACAGGCTTGTCTTCATATAATTCAACAGCAGACTGCGTTCCGGCGCCGCAGGACATGACTATTATGCAATCGGTTTTATCCAGCGCTTCTTTGAAAGGCTTTAACTCAACCTTTGTGCCGAGCACCTGACAGCCTGTCTTTGCAACGAAAGTCCCTGTAACGCTCTTTCCCTCGGCCTCCAGCGTCTCTTTCATCGCCTTGAGTTCAGGCTCGCCGCCTGTGCCGCAGAGTGTCGCGCACTCAGAACACCCAAGCAAAAAGAAGCTCTTGTAGTTCTTTATGTTTTCCATCAATTCCTTAAAGTCTCTCTTTTTAGTTATTATCATAGTTTCTCCTCTTCATTAAACTGTTATAAGAAACAGGTTTATTATTATAACGGGATTTAAAGACAAAAATAAATATTATTTTCTTGTAATCAAATGGGTGCTATAATCTATTCAGAAATTGAAAGCTTAAAGTTACGAGCTAACATCTTAAAACTTTTATTTTCTTAATAAGGAGGGCAAAATGATCGTAATAGCCGAGAATCTCAATACCAGGAATAAGAAGTTCATGGAAGCTCTAAAGAAAAAAGATGCTAAGGCAATATCCATGCTTTCCAAAGAGCTTGCCGATGCGGGAGCAGAGATGATAAATGTACAATGCTCTCTTGACGGAAGCGGTGATGCAGAAGCGCTTCCAATGGCCATAGGCGCGATAGTAAAGACAACGGGACTTGCCATATCTCTTGATTCGAGAAATATCGATGCATTAAAAAAAGCCATCCCCCTCTGCAGTAAACCTCCTCTGATAAATTTTATTTCTGCAACAGAGCCTGCCGAGCGCAGGGAATTGCTGTCTCTTGCAGCAGACAAAAAGGCGTTCCTTATTATCAGGGCTTCGAAAGGCATCGTTCCTACATCACTCGAATCGAAACTCCAGATACTGGAGGAATTGCTGGAAGAGGCCAATGCCGCCGATATACCGAATCAAAGGTTGTTTGCAGACCCTTCTATTGTCCATATCGGGAAAGGCATGGGGCAGACTCATCTTGTGAATTCACATGAATGTATCAGGGCCTTAAAAGAAATGGTCGAGCCCGAGATAAACACAATTGCATGGATATCCAATGTTTCAACAGGGATGCCGAAGGCCTTGCGGCCGGGGGTAAATTCCATATTTTTGAGCTACCTCTCAGGCGCAGGCCTCGACGCCGCTATGGTCGATGTGCTTGATCCCGGGATAAGAAAAACCATTTATATGATAAAATCCTTCAGGGATGAGGTAGTATTCTCGCCGGCAGATTTAACTTAATTATGACAAGAGATAGAATATGGTATTTGAGCGGTTTATTTTGCCGATAGTCAATAAAGTTTACATTAAAATAAAGAGGCAAAATCCTCGGAGCGCAGCGAGAATGAGCGAGAATATTATATCCTATCTATCTCTGTTTCAAAGGAAGCTTTAATTTGAAAATAGCATATTTTGACTGCTCTTCAGGAATAAGCGGAGACATGTGCATAGGCGCGCTCGTTGATGCAGGCGTTTCCTTAAAAGCATTAGAAAAGGAACTCAGAAAAATTCCGATAAAGGGCTATAAGCTCGCGGTTAAAAAGGCCAACCGCTCAGGGTTCAGGGCGACAAAGGTGGATGTTTTACAGCTCTCAGCTCTCAGCTCTCAGCTCTCAGCTAAAAAATGGAAAGACATTGAAAAGATAATCAAGACATCTTCATTATCACCTGAGATCAAGCAAAGAGGGCTGGGCATATTCAAAAGGCTCTTTGAGGTAGAGGCAAAGGTCCATGGAGAAAAATTCGATAAGGTCCACCTGCATGAACTCGGCGCTGTTGACTGCATCGTTGATATCTTTGGGACTCTCATCTGCCTCGATATTCTTGGAATAGAAAAGGTTTATGCGTCCCCTGTAAATACCGGAAGCGGCTTTGTTAAAACAGAACATGGTATCCTGCCTGTGCCTGCGCCGGCAACATTGGAAATTTTAAGCTCTAAGCCCTCAGCTCTCAGCTGTCAGCTCTATTCTGACGGGACGAATTTTGAGCTGACAACGCCGACAGGCGCGGCAATAGTAAAAGAATTGGCTTCCAACTTCGGAAACATCCCTGAAATGTCTATCGGAAAAATCGGGGTTGGGGCAGGGTCAAAAGACTTTAAACACAAAGCAAATGTGCTGAGAATTTTTACGGGAGAAAGCAAAAAGCAGAGAGCAGAGCGCAGAGAGCAAAAAATTACGGTCATCGAGACAAATATTGACGACATGAACCCCCAGATATACGAGTACGTTATGAAAAAGCTGTTCAAGGCAGGCGCGCTCGATGTTTTTCTCACGCAGGTAATAATGAAAAAAGGAAGGCCTGGGATAAAGCTTTCAGTACTCTGCAATGATTCAGACAAAGATAACCTGATGAAGATCATCTTTGAGGAAACAACAACTATAGGGCTCAGGTTTTATTCTGTTGGCAGAAAGACATTGGGCAGAGAGATAAAAAAACTCGATACAAAATTCGGAAAAATAAACTTCAAGCTCTCAAAACTTGGGGATAAGACAATAAGGATAACTCCTGAATATGAAGACTGCAAAAGACTTGCTAAAAAACTTAACCTGCCGCTGATCGAGGTAATTAACAAAGTATCTTAACCGGCTTAGAGACAATCCTATGAGTGCCCTGCCACCAGCATCTCGAGCAATGCCTTTTGCGCATGGAGCCTGTTTTCCGCCTGGTCGAATATTGCGCTCTGAGGCCCGTCCATAACCTCGCTTGTTATCTCCTCGCCCCTGTGCGCCGGCAGGCAGTGAAGTATGATGGCGTCATTCTTAGCGCACGAAAGCAGTTTGCTGTTTATCTGATAACCCTCGAATCTTTTCTTTTTCTTTTCCGATTCATTTTCCTGTCCCATGCTGACCCATACATCGGTATATATCACATCTGCCCGGCCCGCAGCCTCTTTCGGCTCCCTGAGGATTATTATCTCTCCCTTGGCCGACCTTGCCCTGTCGAGCACCTCTGGGGCGGGCTCATGGCCTTCGGGACATGCAATAGTAAGGCTCATTCCCGTCAGCGATGCAGCCTCGACAAGTGAGTTTGCAACATTATTGCCGTCTCCGATATAAGCCAGACGAATACCCTGCAGACGTCCCTTTCTTTCGAGTATAGTCATTAGGTCGCCAAGCGCCTGGCATGGGTGGTGCAGATCACTGAGCCCGTTTATGACAGGCACGGAAGAATGCGTTGAAAACTCAACGAGCAGGTCATGCCCGAAGGTCCTTATGACAACGGCATCGAGATATCTGGAGAGAGCCCGCGCAGTATCTGGTATTGTTTCTCCCCTGCCGAGTTGTATCTCATGAGGGGTCAAATATATGGGATGCGCGCCGAGCTGATATATCCCCACCTCGAACGAGACCCTTGTTCTTGTAGACGCCTTTTCAAAAAGAAGCCCTATACTCTTTCCTATCAACGGACATCTATTGGCGTCTATGCCCGACTTCATGGCAAGCGCCCTTTTTAAGAGCGCGGATATTTCTTCTGATGAAAGATCAAATAATGTCAAAAAATGTTTTCTCATACCGCTTTCCTTTGCCTCACGATAAACTGCCGAGCACGTTACCCAAGATATCTATCATATGGTCTATGTCTTTTTCCTGAACGATAAGCGCCGGCGTAAAACGCAATACATTCCCTGCTATGCAGTTCAGAAGAAGCCCTTTTTCCATGCATGCTTTAACAATAGTCGCGCAGTCCCTTGTAATTTCCATTCCTACCAATAGCCCCATGCCCCGGACATCAATTATCACGCTCGGAAATTCTTTTTGAAGGCCCTTAAGTTCTTTCCTGAGATATTCACCCATCCTCTTGCACTGGTCAAACAGAAACCCGTCTTCAAGGAGCGTCTCTATCGTTGCTATCGCTGCGGCGCATACCAGCGGATTGCCCCCGAACGTTGAGGCATGAGAGCCCGGTATAAATGCCGATGCGACTTTATCGGAAGCGAGCATCGCGCCTATCGGCACGCCGCTGCCGAGCCCTTTTGCGAGCGTCATTATATCAGGAGCGACGCCAAAATGTTCATAAGCAAAAAACTTTCCAGTGCGCCCCATGCCGGTCTGAACCTCGTCGAGTATCAGAAGCAGATTATGTTTATCGCATAGTTCCCGCACCTTCTTAAAGTAATCGAGGGCCGGGATTTTTACTCCGCCTTCACCCTGTATCGGCTCAAGCATGACAGCGCACGTATTCTCTGTTATTAAGGATTTAAGAGAGCTGATATCATTGAACGGCGCATATCTGAACCCCGGCATCAAAGGTTCGAATCCCTTCTGGAACTTCTCCTGTCCTGTTGCCGTAACAGTTGCAAGGGTCCTTCCATGAAAAGAATTCAGGGCGGTTATTATCTCAAATTTATCCTTGCCTGCATGCTCTTTTGCATACTTCCGCGCAAGCTTTATGGCAGCCTCATTTGCCTCGGCGCCCGAATTGCAGAAAAAAACCTTATCTGCAAAAGAATGCTCCACGAGGAGCTTCGCAAGCTTGATCTGCTGCTCTATGTGATAAAGATTTGATACATGAATAAGCCGCTGCGCCTGTTTCTGGATTGCGACAACCACCTTCGGATGGCAGTGCCCGAGTATATTTACCGCAACACCGCCGACAAAATCAAGATATTCCTTGCCGTCGGTTCCCCATACCTTCATGCCGCGCCCTTTTCTAAGAACGATAGGCGCCCTGCTGTAAGTATTCATTATGTAATGGCCTGATTCTTCCAAAAGTTTTTTTATTTCCATGCAGTGATAATAACGAAAATCTTGAGAAAAATCAAACCATTGTGATAAGGTTATGAAGTATAATACTGCAATGAAAATAGCCATAACAGGAAAAGGCGGGGTTGGAAAGACAACGCTTTCGTCAGTGCTGAGTTACATCTTTGCCTCAGAAGGCAAAAAAGTGATTGCGGTTGACGCGGACCCCGATGCAAACCTCGCATCAGCCTTTGGGATAAGCAGGGATGAGGTCTCAAAGATAAAACCGATCGCTGAAATGACATGGCTGATCGAAGAACGCACAGGCGCAAAGCCGGGGGCTCCGGGGGGCATATTCAAACTCAATCCGAAAGTCGACGATATCCCTTCTGAATTCGGCTACAGATTCGACAATATAATCCTGCTTGTTACCGGAAAATCAAAAGAGGCTGCATCAGGCTGTTATTGCCCTGAAAATGTCTTTCTTAGAAGGCTGCTTAAACACCTGATGGTTGAAAGGGATGAAGTCGTAATAGTTGATATGGAAGCAGGCATAGAACACCTCACCCGCGGGACTGCGGAGGCGGTTGATGCATTCATAGTTGTTGTAGAGCCAGGACAAAGAAGCATCCAGACGGCAATTACCGTAAAGGAAATGGCAAAAGGGTTAGGCGTGAAAGAGGTTTTCGTAGTTGCCAATAAAGTGAGAGGAGAGAAAGACCTGGATTTTATAAAAACCGGGTTGGGAGATATGGCGCTCATAGGCGCAATCAGCTTTAATCATGCCGTCATGGAGGCTGATATAAAAGGCATTTCACCTTACAGCAGTTCATCCGCTACAGTAGATGAGATAAGGGCAATAAAGATCAAAATCGAGCAGTTACTTCATGAAAAATAGTGATATAAAGAAAAAAATACGAAGAGAAACCCTTCAGAAAAGAGACTCTATATCTCAACAACTCAAGTCTGAAAAGGATATCTCGATACTCCAGCATATCATAATGCTTCCGGAATTTTCGAGTGCAAAAACAATTCTCTTCTATGCCTCGTTCAGGAGCGAGGTTGACACAATGGATATGATAAAACTCTCGCTTCATTTGGGAAAAGCGGCAGTCTTACCGAGGGTCTGCAAAGAAGAAGATATATTAAAGCTATACGAGATAAAAACCCTCGATGAACTGGCCCGTGGGTATATGTGGATACTCGAACCCTCTGTTGACGAGGACAGATTAAGGAATTTATCCGACATTGACCTCGTGATTATCCCTGGCGCAGCATACGACACACGTGGCAACAGGCTCGGATACGGCGCAGCTTATTATGACAAGCTCCTTGTGACAATGGAAAAGAAAATTCCTATAGTCGCTCCGGCC
>SCSY01000155.1 GCA_004298625.1 Nitrospirota bacterium
GGATATCCCGGGGATATTGAAATCCATCGACCTTTTTGTCCTGCCTACGCTCCAGGAGGCATTAGGCACGTCGTTCATGGAGGCTATGGCGATGGAAAGGCCTGTAATAGGCACCAATGTCGACGGCGTCGGCGAGGTTATAAAAAACGGCCTGAACGGCTACCTTATCGAACCCAATAACCCTTCTGTGCTGGCAGAGACGATTATAAAAACGCTTCAGGACAAAGATAGGGCAAGAATAATGGGGAAGGAAGGAAGGAAGATGGTCCTGCAAAATTATACTGTCGAGAAAATGTATGAAGGCATGTATGGGCTCTATTCCTCCCTGCTTGAAGGGAAAAAACTGTGAGGCCTGTGCCGGTGCTCATGTATCATCATATCTCCCCTCACAAAAAAGATATGGTGACCGTAACACCGGAGGTTTTCGAAAAACAGATGGAACATCTGTGCAAATCAGGGTATAAGACCCTGACATTAGATGAACTGCTCTCTTACATAAACGGGGATTTAATTCCGGAACAAAGGGCTGTGGCAGTTACCTTCGATGACGGCTGGCTTGATAATTATATATATGCCTTCCCTGTAATAGAAAAATACAAGATACATGCTTCAATCTTTATAATTACCGGTAAAACTGAAAAGGCATCTGAAAATCAAGCGCAGATCCCGTTTCAAGTGCCAACCCATAAAGAATCAAAATTAATGATCGAAAAAGGCAGAGAACAAAGAGTATTGCTTAACTGGGAACTCATTAAAAAAATGTCGGCGACGGGACTCGTTGCTTTTTATTCCCACACAAAAAGCCATAAAAAATGCAGCGCCTTGCCGGAGACCGAACTTTCTGAAGAACTTCGTGAATCCAAACAGGCCCTTGAAAAAAAACTCGGCAAGGATTGCCCTTACCTCTGCTGGCCGTACGGAGACTATAACAATGTTGCAGTGAAAGTTGCAAAGGATGCCGGTTATAAAGCATTATTTACTATCGAACACGGGGTTGTTAAGAAGGGAGATGACCCTTTTGCCGTCAAAAGAATAGTTGTCAAAGACAATGAGGCATGGTTCAAAAATAGGATGACAGTGTATACAAATTCGATCCTTTCAGGGCTTTACCTGAAGATAAAGAAAAAATGAACAGATTCTTTCATACATTATTAGACCTCTATATAAAAAAGCATGTTGAAAAATATCCTGAACAGTTAAGAAAAATTGAAGATTTAAATTTCAGGCCGAAACGCTTTCTGGTTATTTCTTCCACTGCCCTCGGAGATACCCTCCTCTCCACCCCTGCCCTGAAAAGCCTCAGAAAATCGTTCCCCGAGGCAGAGATAACAACCCTGGTCAACAAAGATATCTCGCCGTTATTCAAAAATTTCAAATATACGGATGATGTAATCCTGTATCACGGCGGATATAAAAAATTCCTGAAGACGCTGAACGAGATCAGGGAAAAGAAGCCGGAGGCGGTCTTAATCTTTCACGGGAATGGCCCGCAGGATATTGCCTTTTCAGTTTTAAGCGGCGCAAATTTTATTCTGAAGCATCCCACTAAAAGCCCTCATAAAAAATATCTGTCGTTCGATTTCGAGCAAAAATATCAGCATACCATCGAAGACAGGCTTGACATGGTCAGAATGATAGGAGGGACCCTGATCGAAAAAACTATGGAAATTCCCCTGCTGGATAATAAAGCAACAGAAGGAAAAATCGAAACATTTTTGGGCAATCTGGAAAATATTGTTGGTTTTCAGATCGGCGCATCGCATGTC
>SCSY01000156.1 GCA_004298625.1 Nitrospirota bacterium
ACCCTTATGCTTTCTGAAATCGTTAAGGCCGAATCAGATGTCAGGTCTTCATTTTCACCTCGCCTCAGTCTGGAGATGTCGCTGATAAGGGCCAGCTTCCTGAGTTCCCTTAAGCCCGTTAAGGAGGCGATAGAGAATATAGATGCGGTCATAAAGGGGATGCCTCAAAGACAGCAGTCAGCAATCAGCAATCAGCAGTCAGTTGTAAGGGAACAAAAACAGGAAACCAGGAGTCAGGAGCCGAATTCCAGGAGTCAGGTGTCAGAACCTACCCCCCAAACTCCAACCCCCAACCCCGTAGCTTTAGTTCCGGCAGACGATATTTCTTTATTGAATGCAATCATTGAGAAAATTGAGGACCCGAGGGTTACATCAAAACTCGAAAAGGCGAAACCCATGCTTAATGGCAACACCCTGACACTCACATTCAACAGCAATGATGCTATTATATTTGCTGACGCGATAAAGAAAAATTCTGCTCTTATAGAAAAAATAACATCGGGAATCCTTAAGAATCCTACAAAAATAGCCATTGAGATAGACCACCAGGCCAAAAAGGTTGTGCGGAAAAAAGATTTAAGAGATAAGGCCCTGGCAGACCCTGCGATAAAAGAGGCAATAGAACTCTTTGAAGGGATGATTATTGATGTTAAGCCAAAAGAAAATTCAGGAGGTGGATGAAAATGTCCAAGAAAATGCTCGGTGATATTATGCGGCAGGCCCAGAAGCTGCAAGAAGAAATGATGAAAAAACAGGAAGAGGCGAAGACTAAAACAGTCGAGGCAACAGCAGGCGGAGGAATGGTCACTGCCGTAGCCAATGGAGCCGGACAGTTAATCTCGATAAAAATAGAAAAAGACGTCGTAAACCCCGATGACGTCGAGATGCTTCAGGACCTCATAATCGCAGCGGCTAACGAGGCTCTAAGACGCGCTCAGGAAATGGTAAATGAAGATATGTCGAAACTGACAGGCGGTCTGAACATACCGGGATTAGGCGGAGGGCTTGGTAAGTTTTTCTAATTCCTCTTCATCTATCTGAATTTCACGCGCAAGGATTTTTGTTGAAGCTCCTGTCTGCTTGATTACTTCTTTTATATAATCCTCATAGCGCAGGTTCTTGTCCCAGCAGGAGTAGAAGTGCTCTTTGAGTATTGCCGCCAATCCTTCCGATGGTATCCTGTAGCCTTTCTTTGTCGCCTCTTTTTCGCCTGTGCTCTCAGGGATGCCGATGACAACCACTTTGTCATCTACAACTATATAGCGCACGTCATGCACGATAGCGCAATCGCTGTATCTGATTTCCGCTCCGGCCTTTGTATATAGGTGGCCTATATGCAATCTGTCCTGAAATTTCGGCAGAAGATATTTAACGCTCACTCTGTTTTTTGTTAATCTTTCAATATTGTCTATAACATCCTGAGTCCTTTTTTTATCGTCTCCTACAGGAAGTCTGCCGGTTATTGCGCCTATTATTTCGGCCTTAGCATCCATCATGGAATCCGTAACCGTGAGAAAATATTCCTGCCTTGTAAGTATCCTCGTTGCCTTTCCAACCTCAAGCAGAAGGGACTTCCTCTCCTTGCCCTCGCTTATACTGTAAACGAGAAGTATAATGGTAGCAACGAGCAATACTGATTCAAGTATAAGAAGCCATGTTTCGATAGCCATTTTATCCTCTTGATAATTTTACCATTTTAAAATAATTTTTACTAAAAGTCTGGCCTGGATATTTAATTAAACCCTTTTTTCTTCTTCAAGCCTTATTATTTTATTTATTAAGTAGACATAATCCTTTAAAATAACTATATGAAATTTTTTAAGAAATCGGAAGAGGGCCGGCCGGACTCGATATTGGAAGAACTGCGGGAAAAAATCGAAGCTGCGCAGATGCCTGCGGATGCGAAAAAAATAGCCGATAAAGAGCTGGAAATTTTAAGCAGGATCGGCCCTGCCACGTCTGAATACACAATAAGCCTTACATATATCGAATATCTTGCTTCATTGCCGTGGAACAAAAAAACC
>SCSY01000157.1 GCA_004298625.1 Nitrospirota bacterium
TCTTTACCTCTCTCCCCATTTCAATTTCGTCCTCAATATCTGAAAATAATTCCTCTCAAATGGAATGAGAAGCCTTGTCTTAAAAGGCGACCTTTTTACCTCGACAACGTCCTCCCTCCTCAAAGAAAATCCAACCTGGCCGTCGAGCGTGAGAAAGACATCCTCACTGGGAGATTTAAGGGCTATCTCTATCAGCGCGTCGTCGGGAAGAACTGTCGGCCTATTCGTAAGGGTATGAGGGCATATCGGCGTAAGGATAATGCTGTCGAGGGTTGGGTAGAGCACGGGTCCGCCGGCTGACAGCGAATATGCAGTAGAACCGGTAGGAGTTGACACTATAAGTCCGTCCGCCTTAAACGTAGTAACATACGTCCTGTTAATAGAAGTCTCCAGGTCAATTATCCTTGCAAGCGCGCCTTTGTTTATTACGACGTCGTTAAGCGCCGTGTATTCTGCTATTTTCTCGCCATGCCTGTGAATATGCGCCATAAGCATCATGCGCTCTTCAGATGGACATTCGCCCGATAAAACCTTTTCCATAGCTTCATAGAGTTGCTCCCTCTGCACCTCCGTGATAAAACCAAGCCCGCCAAGATTCACTCCGAGTATAGGGATAGCCCTCTCGCACACAAGCCTTGCAACATTGAGCATTGTGCCGTCACCGCCCAGAACGACTATTATCTCGGCAGACTTTGGTATTTCAGAACGTGAATAGCCCGTGATATTCAGCATCGAGGCTGTTTCGGCATCCAAAAACATTTCGACCCCCTTCCTGCTCAGCCAGGGGATAAATTCTTTTAATATCTCCAGCGGCTCAGACCTGCCCGCCTTACAAATAATTCCAATTTTTTTCATCTATACCCTCAATTGTTATGTCCCTTGTTACTTCATCTATAATAGCAAATTTCACCCTTATAAAATCATCCGGAACGGCACCGAGCCTTTCAGCCCATTCTATAACAGTAATGCCCTCACTATTAATATAATCCCATATGCCTGCCCCGTCTATATCGGAATCTTTTTCAATCCTGTAAAGGTCTATGTGATAGAGAGGAATATTATTAAGGTATTCGACGACAATTGTATAGCTCGCGCTTGCCACATCATTCTCGTGAATTCCTAATGCATTGGCAATTCCTTTAACAAATGTGGTCTTGCCGGATCCGAGGTCTCCATAAAGGCATACAACACCCCGCGATTTTAGCAACCTGCCGAGCCTGAACCCTATTATCCGTGTTTCTTCAGCGCTTCTGCTCAAAAATTTCATTCCTAAAGAATACCAATAAACCCGCCCTGTCTTCCAGTTGGGCCTTTTGCATACCTGTAAGAATAGAACCTCTCAGGATTGCAATAAGTACATTCCTGTGACATCCATATATTTTTTTCAGGTATTCCTGATGATATTGCCTGAAATTTGTTAGCAGTTGCAAGGTCGAGGCAGTATGCATTACTTTTATGGGTATGGTACTCGCCGGCCCCTGTGACTTTTATGACAGATTCAAGCACATCATACCCGACATGATAACAGCACAATCTTATGCTCGGTCCGATAGCTATCATAATATCATCAGGCAAAGAGATAAATTTATCACGCATGACATTTATGGTTTTTTTAAGTATCTCTGCTGCCGTGCCTCTCCAGCCGGCATGGACTGCGCCGATCACGGATTTTTTGATGTCGCATAAAAGAACTGGCACACAGTCGGCGGTCTGAATGCCTATCAAAACGCCTTTATCTTTAGTTATAACTGCGTCTGCTATCTTTGGGCTTAAATCAGAATCAAGAGCCAGGACCTTGTCGGTATGCTTTTGTATCGGAAGATAGATATTCTCTTTTTTTATGAAGGATATTTGAGATATTCTCTCGATGTCAACGCCAGGAGTCTTCCCTGTAAAAAAGGCTTTTACATGGCTGCCGAATATTTCAGGATATATTAATGTTTCCATATTGTTTAAAAAATAAAATCCGGAAAAGGGATATGGTATTCGAGCGGTTTTATTTTGCCGATAGTCATAAAATCACTCCTCTTAAATTCCCCCCTTACCAAGGGGGGAATTAAAAGGGGGGTGAGGCAAAATTCCTCGGAATCCCGATCTTATCGGGCGAGAATGAGCGAGAATGCTATATCCCTTTTCCGGAACTCATTTTAAGCCTTCTTTCAGCAAAACAAACGCCTCTGGAATCGAATCTATTATATCCGACGCAATTAACGAGTGCTCGCCTTTTCTGCCTGCTGTTATATCTCCTGACAACCCATGCATAAAAACCCCGAGAATTGACGCCTCTAACGAATTTAATCCCTGCCCAAAAAATCCTGCAATCATCCCTGTAAGGACATCGCCAACGCCTGCGCTTGCCATTCCCGGATTGCCGGTAGAATTAATAAAAACACTCCCTTCAGGCTCTGCAATGATCGTCGGCGCACCTTTAAAAACAAGATATGTGCCTGTTTCTTTTGAAAAATTCATTGCCGTATTAATTCTATCTATCTCTATTTCTCTTGACCCTTTGACCCTTTGACCCTTTGACCCTTGCAGCAGCCTCGCCATCTCTCCTGTATGAGGCGTAAGTATTATCGGAGCCTTAGCTTTTTTAAATATATTGATTTCACTGCTAAGCGCATTTATCGCGTCTGCGTCTATCACCATAGGAACTGCAGCATTCAACACAACATCTGAAATAAGTTTCTTGGTCCCATCCGTATTCGAAATCCCCGGACCAATCGCGAGAACGTCGGCTTTATCGGAAAGAAATTTAAGTATCTTCTCCGATGCCTTTGATGAAAGCGTTCCGTCGCCGGCATCAGGCAGGGGCAATATCATCTCCTCAGTAACCCTTGCCTGAAAAACATCCATCAACGACTCAGGAACCCCAATCGTCACAAGCCCTGCTCCTGCCCTCATGCATGCCTTTGCAGCCATAAACGCAGCGCCTGTCTTGCCTCTGGAGCCTGCAACAACAAGCACATGGCCGTAATCTCCCTTATGGGAATATCCAGGTCTTTCAGGAATTAACAGGGACACATCCCTTCTTTCAAGAAGTTCCACTTTTGCCGCTTCAAGAAGCGCTTTTGGAAAACCTATGTCCTCGATAAAAAGACTTCCCGTATGCTCTGCTCCGGGATAAAGAAAATGCCCTCTCTTTGGAAGGCCGAATGTAATTGTATAATCTGCAATCACTGCATTGCCCATGATCTGACCTGTATCAGAAGAAATACCCGAAGGAATATCAACCGAAACGACAGGTGATTCCGAGTTGTTTAAAAATGAGATAACGTCAGCTATTTTTCCTGTTATATCCTT
>SCSY01000158.1 GCA_004298625.1 Nitrospirota bacterium
GCCCTCAAACAGGGGGCCTATGATTTTTTCACGAAACCCGTTGATATAGAAATTGTAAGAACGGTCATAAGCAGGGCGATTGAAAAATACGAACTTCAGAAAGAGATCCAGGCCCTGAAGACAGAGAGTCTTGAGAAAAACCTTAAGGATGAAATCATAGCTGAAAGCGAGGAGATGAGACAGGTCCTCGAACTTTCAAAAAAGGTTGCAGGAACAGACGTAACGGTGCTGGTGACAGGTGAAAGCGGTTCGGGCAAGGAGCTTATTGCAAAGACCATACACAGGCTCAGCGACAGGAGAGAAAAACCGTTTGTGAGCGTGAATTGTGCGGCGATCCCCGAAACATTGCTTGAGTCGGAACTCTTCGGGTTTGAAAAAGGCGCATTTACAGGCGCAACCAGACAGCATACCGGAAAATTTGAAAGGGCGTCCGGGGGCAGCATTTTCCTCGATGAGATTGGAGACCTTTCATTAGGGTTGCAGGCAAAGCTTTTAAGGGTTTTGCAGGAGAAGGAGATAGAGCGCCTTGGCGGAGCCAGGGCGATAAAGGTTGATATGAGGCTTATATCAGCCACAAATAAAGACCTCGACGCCTCTGTTTCATCGGGCTTATTCAGGGAAGATCTCCTGTACAGGGTGAGGGTCTTCGAGATTAAGGTTCCTCCTCTGAGAAACAGAAAAAACGATATCCCTCTCCTTGCGGATTATTTTCTTAAAAAATACAGCGGCGCACTCGGGAAAAAAATTAACGGCATTGCCGCAGATGCAATAAGATTTTTCCTGAATTATAACTGGCCGGGGAACGTGAGGGAGTTGGAGAATCTTATTCAGAGAGCTATAATCCTTGAGGCCGGCAATATAATCACAGGGGAAACAGTTACAGAGCTTACATACGGGGGCAGAGCTGAGGTCAGGGCTGGAGAAATAACTGCAAAAGGCAGGATAGAGGCAATAAAGTCGGAAGAAGAGAAGAAACTGATAATAGACGCCCTCACAGAGACAAGATGGAAAAGAGCAGAGGCGGCGGCCCGTCTTGGAATCAGCAGGAAAAGCCTTTTTAACAAGATGAAGAAATACGGGTTGCATGATTAGGCGGAAACTTTGAGGTTTTTTGATTCATACATCGGCATGTTTATCGTCCAATCGTTCCTGCATTCATTTGTTGCCCTCGTAATCATTGAAATTGCATTTTATTCATGGGAAATCAGGGACCATCTTGCAAGATTCAGATACAGGCTTCTGGTGTTAACCCTCCCGATATTTATCTTTCCTGTTTATCAGCTCATAAACCCTGACAGGGGCTCGATGTATTTCAGGGAGAATACCGCGCTCTTTAATTTTAACAAATGGCTGGCAATAAGGATGTGGGATATAATCCCGCTCTATGCATTATTTTTTGCGCTGCTTTCAGGGACCGCGCTCATTTTTTTTCTGCAGGAGATATTGCCTATTATAAGAGAAAGACTTCCGAAACCGAATCGCCGGCCCTATTTGATCCCGCAGAGGGACATAAACGGGATGCTTGAAGATCTTTGCAAAAAATTGGGCGCTGCAAAACCGGCTGTCAGGGTTTTGGATGAATCATATCCGATATTGTTTACAGCAGGCGTAAAAAACCATGCTATAATCCTGTCAAAGGCGCTTCTGGAAAAGTTTACAGACAACCAGATGGAAGGAGCGCTGGCTCATGAGCTCGTCCATATTATAAGAGGCAGCGGCATTAAGACACAGATTATATATATATTGAGGATGCTGATGTTTTACAATCCTGTAAGCCTAATAGAGTTCCGGAGGCTTGTTCAGGATGATGAATTTATTTGCGACGGCATAACCGTTTCTCTCACAAAAAAACCCGACGCCCTTGCCTCTGCAATAAGCGCTTTTCACTCTCATCCGAAAGAGGATAAGGCAGCGAGGTTGTCAGGCGTGAAGGAGACCATAGAAAGCCATAGTCATAATTTACTCCTGAAAGAAAGGGTCCTCAGGATACAGGAAAGAGGGGTTGCAGAGAGTCCGGAATTCGGTTGGGTGAAATTTATTTTAACAACGCTTATAATTCTTAAAATTAATTATATGGTGGTCTAAAAATGCATATCAGGATAACACAACAACTTAAAATGGTATTTTCCTTTGCCCTTCTGATAACCCTGTTGGTCGTGGTCCTGGAACTGATAAACTGGGCGCCGTCCGTAATCGAGACTGAGAGTTTAAGGAAATACAAGACCATTGAATTGGTTAAAAGAAAGCTTCATATCGAAAGGGTTTACATTCCTGCTTATCTTCCGGAGGACTTGAATCTCAAATGGCCTCCGTCAGAGATATATGCCCAGAAAAAACCGTTTGTAATGGTAATAACGCATTTCCAGCAGCGTGATTCAAGGGAGCCCGGCCTTATTGTTCATCAGGTAGACGCAAAGGCTGATTATCGTCCTGAATCTAAAATAAAATTCAGGGTTAAAAGGGAAAGCAAGATACTGATTAAAGACAGGGAGGGAATGCTTGTCACGGCAATATGTGAAGATGAGACCCCGTGCAATCAGGTGTCATGGCGGGAAGGAAACTTTATGCTTACGGTGATTGGAAAGAACTCTCAGAGGGATATAATAAGAATAGCGCGCAGCATGATTCCCGACTCTTAGTCGTGATTTACTTAATTTGCGCTATGTTAGGGTTTTTGCCGCAGCATATAGGATAAATTTACCCATTAAAATAGGAAGTTCTTCCAATTGTATGTATTCTGCTTTCCTGATAACCTACAATCAAGAAAGCAAAAGGAGGTGAGACAAAAGAGGTTTCAGGCAGGGTTGGATGAAAGGCAGTTACAAAAAATGAGGAAGGAGGGACTTAAAATGTTAAAGCTAAGACACATAGGCGGAGAAAGAGTAAAGGGAGGGAATTATTGGAACTTCTCAACAGGCGAACGCATAACCGTTGAAACAGGCGGGATTCTCCCTGGAAACAGTTCGATAACATATTACAAGGCTCATCCTATTGTTATATTGCTGGCAGGTCCGGCCCTTGGTCTTGTCTATGCCGCATTTCTGCCGTTCATAGGGATTGCAGTATTGCTGAAGGTTGTAATGACGAAGCTGTTCGGAGGCGTTATCGAAGGGGTATCAAAGCTTGCGGTATTTAACTGGAGACCTTCCGAGGCATACCTTGCCGGTAAAAGGCATAAAAAGGATGCAAAAGATAAGGAAGCAAAGAATGGTGCGGATAAAGGCACAGGAGACAGTGAATGAATTCAGAACGAGGGGGTTTTGACGCCTTATTCCAAAACCCCCTCAGTATTTGGTCTACGACCTGTAGGAGGGTTATATGCTATTTAGCTATATTTTAGGGATAATCTTACTTGTTCTTGCAGCATTTCCTTTAAATAGTTTGTCGGCAGAAAGCAGTATATCGGCATCGGATCAAGCCTGCATGATGTGCCATAGCCAGGAACAGGACCTGACCTTTGACGGTGGAGAAAAATTATCTCTTAAAGTCAATATCGAAGATCTCGGCAGATCTGTTCACAGGATAATAAGCTGCTCCGACTGCCACGGTTTTACGGCAGACCAGCATCCCAAAAGGACCTTTAAAAACCGCCGGCAATACACTGCATATTCAGCAAAGGTGTGCACACAATGTCATGTTTCACATAAAACCAAAATCCATGAAAAATTATTAAGCCAATCGCCGAAAGGAACTGTTTGTTCAGACTGCCACGGGTCTCATTCCATTCAGCGCGCGCGTGAACTGTCAAAGGGCAACCATTATTGCCTTAACTGCCATCAGCGTGAATTAAGCATAACATTCAAGACTGGAGAGAAACAGTCAATTCATATAAACGAGGCGATTCTCAACATCTCAGTCCACAAGAATCTGAGCTGCACCGACTGCCATTTCGGCTTTTCATCGGAAGAGCATCCCCTCAGGGCCTTCAGGAGCAAACGGGATTATTCTATCGCTATGTCTGAGAGCTGCAGGAGATGTCATTTCGACAAGTATTCGAGGACACTGGAAGGCATACATTATAATCTGCTGACACACGGCAATCTGAATGCGCCGGTCTGCACGGACTGTCACGGCGCTCATTCGGTTTATTCGGGCAGAAAGGAAAAACTTGCCAATGCAAAAAAATGCGAACGGTGTCATCCCGAGGTGTATAAGACCTATACGCAGAGCGTCCATGGAGGCGCGCTGATATTAGAGCATAATGAGGATGTCCCTATATGTTCGGACTGCCACAAGGCCCATGATATGACCGACCCAAGGACCACGGATTTCCGTAATGCAGTGCCGCAGATGTGCGGCAACTGTCATGCGGACAAGGATTTAATGGCGAAATACGGGCTTTCAACAGCAGTTGTAGAGACATATCTCCAGGACTTTCACGGGGTTACCTTAAAGTTCTATAAGCAGCAGGGGAAATCCGTAAAGCCGATAGCTGTCTGCATAGACTGTCACGGCATACACGATATAACAAAGGTTAATGCGCCGAATGCGCCCATGATAAAGGCAAACCTTGTAAAGCGGTGTCAAAAATGTCATAAGGATGCTACGGCTAATTTTCCTGACAGTTGGGTTTCTCATTACAAGCCCAGCCTTAAAAAGGCGCCCCTGGTCTATATGGTCAATTTTGGATACAGGATATTTATTCCGTTCATGATTATCGGGCTCATACTGCAAATTATTTTGCATGTATGGCGTTATGCCGTTAACAGGTAAAGATAAGGAGGAATTAAAAAATGAAAAAATTCGGCGATGAATATATCAGGAGATTCGGTCTGTCCAGGATAATAGAGCACTGGCTTAATGCCGCAGTGTTTGCAGTTCTGGTATTAACAGGTCTGTCCCAGAAATTCCATGACTACAGCGTTTCACAGTGGATAGTTATGACCCTTGGCGGCATTGATGTTACAAGGCTTATCCATAGATATACAGGGATACTCTTTGCAGGGCTGACAATCCCGCATATCCTGGCGGCGTCATTTGGATTTTTGTTCCTGAAATGGCAGCCGTCAATAATTATACATAAAAACGATTTCAGAGACGCCATAGTCAACATAAAATATTACCTCGGTCTGGAAGAACATCCGGCAAGATGCGACAGATACGATTACAAGCAGAAATTCGAATACTGGGGCGTTGTTGTGGGCGGCCTTCTGATGATAGCCACAGGGGCCATACTCTGGATGCCTGCTTTTACGGCGAGGTTTTTGCCGGGTGAATTTATCCCGGCTGCAAAGGCCCTCCATACAAACGAGGCCTTGCTGGCATTCCTTGTTATTGTTATCTGGCACATATACAATTCAGTGTTCAGTCCCGAGGTATTCCCGATAGACACGGTGATGTTTACAGGCAAAATTTCAAAAGAGCGCATGATGCATGAACACCCTTTGGAATATGAAAGGCTGTTCGGCGTATCCCTTGAAGGTTCAAAGGCTGAGAAAACATCCGAAGAAGAGATGATGACTTGACAGACTGCGGCATTAATAGTTATGGTTAGACAATATCCATACATAAACCCATGCTAACCTAAATGCAGAAAAAGATAATTGTTGCAATAATTATCAATGTCATTATCCTGTCGGCAGGTCTTGGAATAATCGGGCACTTAACCATTGATGAAAGCATAGACCGCTCACTGCACAGCAGGCTGACCTTAGCCGGCATAATAGCAAATAATATAGACCTCCTTTTAGAGAGAAGCCTCAACAGGCTCTATGACATTTCACTTTCAGGGAAGGTAGACCTGAACGACAACAACTGGGGACCTGAAAGAGAGGCCCTCAGGACAGCCTATCAATATTCGATATTTACAGACGGCATTTTCCTCCTGGATAAAACAGGTAACATAGTCCTGACTTACCCGAGCAGACTTGAAAACCATGAAAATCTCCTGAGCGTCCCTTACGTAAGCGGGAGCATCATGGACGGCAGACCTGTAATATCCGATATATATACCGTAGAGCCGACGAAGAAAAAAGTGATATATGCCATGGTGCCTCTTAAGAGCAAAAATGGAGATGTTGTCGGCGTGGCAGGCGGGGAAATTGATCCGACTAATTTAAGGCTCAGCCAGAGCATTGAGGCCATGCCGAGGGAACCGAACACCTACCTGGAAATAATTGACAGTCGAGGCATTATAATAGTGTCCAATAACCCCAAGAGGATATTTCTGAGCAGCGACCATAACAGATTTATGGAAAATCTCATAACGCAGAAGAAACCCCAGATCAGGACCTGCCACAGGTGCCATTCCAAAGAAGAACAGACAGGCGGCAGCGGAGCGCGCTCGACCGATATACTGGCCTTTGCGCCCTTGAAAATGGCGCACTGGGGTGTTTCTATAATCCAGCCCGAAAAAGACGTCTTTGCCCCGTCTGAAAAACTGAAAAAAACATTCCTGGCCTTCAGCCTGGGATCTATAGGGATTGCGCTGATAATTGCCATCGGTATGAGCAAGAGCATAGTAAAGCCTGTGCATAAACTTATTGACGCCACTCATAAAATTGCAGAGGGCGATATGTCGAAGTCCATGGAATTCGGAGGCGTAGACGAGATCGGAATGTTGAGCAGCAGCTTTGAGATCATGAGAGTAAGGCTGGCAGACTCTCTCGAAGGGCTAAGAAGATACAATGTTGAACTCGAAGAGCGGGTTATCGAAAGGACCAAACAGATAAAGGCCAGCCAGATAAAAGTGGAAAACCTTCTTAAGATGGTCATATCGGCGGAAGAGGAAGAAAGAAAAAGGATAGCCCGCGGGCTGCATGATGAAACAATGCAGACCCTTTCGGCGCTTTTAATGAAGATTGACATGTGCAGCCAATTATACGCCGGACAGCTCCCTTCGGAAAAGGTGACCGAAATGAGAAATATTGCGATTAAGAGCCTGGATGAAATACATGCACTGATACAGAACCTGAGGCCTACAGTAGTGGATGATCTCGGGCTCGAAGCAGGCATCAGATGGCTTCTCGACAAACATCTGACTGAAAAAGGAATAACCCATGATTTCACTGTTATAGGAACTGAAGGAAAAAGATTCAACTACCGCATCGAAACTTCGTTGTTCAGGATAATACAGGAAGCGGTAATCAACATTTCCAGGCATGCCTCAGCAGAAAATGTATTTATAATATTAAAATATATGCCGGATTCCCTGGCTGTTCACATGGAAGATGATGGTAAAGGATTTGATGCAGTAGATGTCATGAAACATATTGATGATGTAACCGGGCTTGGAATACTGGGCATGAGGGAAAGGGCATATCTCGTTGATGGGAAACTGAAGATATGCTCAACGCCGGGCAACGGCACAAGGCTCAGCCTCTGGATCCCCCTGCCCGGATATGGAGGCAGACGTGTCTAAGATAAGCGTATTGATAGTTGATGACCACGCGCTGGTGAGAGAAGGGATAGCCGCATTCCTCAGGCTGTCATCCGATATAGAAGTCGTCGGCGAGGCCTCGGACGGGGTAGAGGCCATAGAGAGCTTTAAAAAACTTAATCCTGATATTATTGTCATGGACATAGCAATGCCGAAGCTCGGAGGACTGGAGGCGCTTGTAGAAATTAAGAAGATTACTCCCGGTGCGAAGATACTTATCCTGACCCAATACGAAGATAAAGAATATATAAAACGGTTCCTGAGGGCAGGGGCGTCGGGATACATGCTGAAAAGGGCGGTCGGCCTTGACCTCTTAAACGCAATAAAGGTCATTGCTGACGGCGAGGCGTATCTGCACCCTTCCATAGCGGCAAGCGTTATAGATGATTATGTCGGAAGCAATAAAGGCGCGGCGTCTGACGACCCCTATGAAATGCTGACAGACAGGGAAAAACAGGTCTTGAAACTGATAGCAGAAGGCCACACAAGCAAGGAGATTGCCGATATCCTGGGCATAAGCGCCAAGACAGCCATTGCCCATCAGACAAATCTTTCCGAAAAACTCGAAATCCATTCACGCGCGGGACTGATAAAATTTGCGATTACAAAAGGACTGATAAAGCTGTAAATTCGATAGTCAAAACCAGAGAAGCAATAACCCGTCCTAAAAGTATAACTTTAGAAAATAAGACTTTTGCATACTATTTTCTTTCCTTGAATACAATTTTTGTATTGATTTAATAATAAGGCATGATGTAATCTTGACCAGCCACCGAAAAGAGTAAACCCTGAATAATCAGGGGACACAAAGTTACCTGTCCTGATAAAGAGGAAAGAGGAACTGCCGTGGTTAAGGGGTTGCGTTAAAGCCCGTCTTTTCGGAGGCGGGCTTTTTTATTTTGCTCTCGAGTTTTTCTGGGGGGGAATTGAAACGCTTAGCGGTCTTTAATCTGAGTCTGCTGTTTTTTATCCTTGTGCCCTTTAGCGCCTATGCCTCGGATGTGTCTATCGAAAAAGACCTTCATAGTTCTCTTGAAAAAAGCAGAGC
>SCSY01000159.1 GCA_004298625.1 Nitrospirota bacterium
AGGTATCGGCGGGATAGCAATGGCAGGCTGGGCAATAAATTGGATTATCATCGCAAGGATCAAATCTGATTACGTCCCGATGGCGCCAAGCACGGCTCTATGTTTTATCTTATTGAGCGGTTCATTATTTCTGCAGCTGCTACGTCGCGGGCGTCCTCTAAGCCGCATGCTTTCGAGCGCAGGCGCATTGCTGGTTTTGCTTATATGCTCTGTAATACTTATCGGATTTTTTAAAGGGATAAGGTTTGAGCTTGAACATTCCCTGTTTAAACAGAGTGAAGAACTCGGCAATATTCCCGTAGGCCACATGTCTCCGATTACAGCTTTGGGCTTTTTGCCGGCAGGGTTAGCGGTTTTGTCATTGGCTGTTTCTACTGTGGAGCAGCGATTCAAAAATATGGCGGTATGCCTTGCCGCCCCTGCCGTTGCAACAGGGCTTGTAACAGCATTGGGTTATCTTCACGGTTCGCCGGTATTATATGGCGGGAACATAATCCCTGTAGCTCTGCCGACAGCTATTGCCTTTTTGTTTCTGGGACTGGGACTCATCGCCGCTTCAGGGACGGATGTTTTTCCTCTTCGGTTATTTATAGGGTCTTCCGTGCGGGCCAGGTTGATGCGGGCCTTTCTTCCTGCCGCTATCGGCATCATCCTGATCGTCGGCTGGCTGGATGCCTTTATTCTTTCCCCTTTAGTGAAAAGCCCTGCATGGTCGTCCGCTCTGGCCACAGGAGTATCCGTAATTATCTTCGGCATTATCATCTCAAAAATATCACAGGTTATCGGAAACAGCATTGACAGCGCCATCGCCGAGCGCAAAAAGGCAGAGGCCGCGCTGTGTGCAAGTGAATCGAGTCTTTCCGAAGCGCAGAGGATCGGCCATATGGGGAACTGGGATTGGGATATTCAGACAAATGAACTGCGTTGGTCTGATGAGATATATCGTATTTTCGGTTTGACCCCTCAGAGCTTCGGCGCAACTTATGATGCGTTTTTAAATTCCGTGCACCCGGGCGACAGGGAATATGTTAAGGGAAAAGTTAAAGAGGCTTTATATAAGATGAAGCCTTACGGCATAGACCATCGCATTGTCTTGCCGGACGGTCTGGAGCGAATTGTTCACGAACAGGGAGAGGTCCTGTTTAACGAAGCCGGAAAACCCATACGCATGATCGGAACGGTTCAGGATATCACCGGGAGCAAAAAGGCTGAGGAAGAATTACTCAGACTTAACAGGACGCTCAAAACGATCTCCGAATGCAATCAGGCCCTTGTGCGGGCCACAAGTGAAAAGAAGCTGCTCGGCGATATATGCAGGATCATCAAAGAATACGGAGGTTATCGCATGGCGCTGGTAGGTTATACGGAACAGAATGAGGAGAAAACAGTATGCGCCGTTGCGCAGGCAGGATACGAAGAAGGTTTTCTTGAAACAGTAAAGCTGACTTGGGCTGATACGGAATCAGGCAACGGGCCTATCGGCACGGCAATCAGGACCCGCAATATGGCTGTTTTTAAAAATGTTAATTCCGGGCAATATCCTGCTTTATGGCGCTCGGCGGCTGTTAAGCGGGGATATAGCTCTGCCGTGGGGCTGCCGTTGATATCAAATGCGGAGATATTAGGCGCTATTGCCATTTATTCATCGGAATCCGAGGCCTTTGACGATGAGGAACTTAAACTGCTTGTGGAGCTTTCGGAAGACTTGGCATTCGGCATCGCTGTATTGCGTATGCGCGCAGAGCGCATACATGCCGGAGAAAAGCTGCGTGAGAGCGAGGAGCGTTACAGGCAGCTTCTCGGCTCCTTAACAAGCTATATTTACACTGTCCGGGTGGAAAACGGCCGTTCGGCTGAAACCATACACAGTCCGGCCTGCGCAGCGGTAACAGGTTATGATGCGGAAGAATACAAGAAAGACCCTGAGCTCTGGTACAACATGATCCATGAAGACGACAGGGGTCTTGTTATGGAGCATGTGTCCAATATCCTGCAGAGGAGGATCGCCTCTTCCGTAGAACACCGGATATCCCATAAGGACGGCTCTATTCGCTGGGTGCGGGATACCATGGTTCCGAAATTCGATGATCACGGACAACTTATTGCTTATGACGGCCTTGTTGCGGATATCACCGAACGCAAAACCGCAGAGGAGGCCATAAAAGGATATAACCTTGAACTCGAAGAAAAGGTCAGGGAAAGGACCGGCGATCTTAAGAAGGCCAACAGGGGACTTAAGGCGCTGAATAAAGAGGCCGAAGAGGCAAAAATTCAGGCGCTTGAGGCAAACAAGGCAAAGTCTGATTTTCTGGCCAACATGAGCCATGAACTAAGGACCCCGCTTAACTCGATAATCGGATTTTCAGAAGTTCTTCAGGATGAATTGTTTGGAAAACTGAATGCAAAACAAAAAGATCATATCTCAAATATCTACGGCAGCGGGAAACATTTGTTATCTCTTATTAACGACATACTCGACCTGTCAAAGATTGAATCCGGCAAGATGGAACTCGAAGTAAGCAGATTTTTACTGAAGGATATGCTTAATGGTTCTGTGCTTATTTTTAAAGAAAAGGCTATGAAACAGGATATTGAGCTTAGCCTCAGGATTGAACCTGATGCGGACATCGAGATAGAGGCGGATGCGAGGAAATCAAAGCAGATAATGTTTAACCTGCTGAGCAATGCGCTTAAATTTACGCCGAAAGGGGGAAGCGTGAGCGTGAGCGCACGCCTGATTTCGGATTTCGGATTTCGGAATGCGGAATTGAAAGACGAAAAATCAGCAATCCGCAATCAGCAATCCGCAATGGCCGGAGATTTCATCGAAATCAGCGTCGCTGACACCGGCGTAGGAATAAAGGCCGGGGATATGCCGAAACTATTTAAGGAATTTACACAGCTTGAATCTGCGTATACCAAAAGCTATGAAGGCACGGGCCTTGGCCTTGCGCTCTCAAAAAAGCTTGTTGAACTTCACGGCGGAAAGATCCGGGCCGAGAGCGAACCTGGCAAGGGGAGCAGGTTTGTGTTTGTCATCCCGGTAAGGCATTCCAAAGATACATCGGGTCCCGGAGCCCGGAAGGAATAAAATGTCCGAAAAGATACTTATTGCCGAGGATAACGAGAACAACAGGAAATTGATAAGTGATATCCTGGTCTATTACGGCTATGAAGTCGTAGAGGCCAAAGACGGGGCCGAGGCCGTTGAAATGGTTGCCGGAGAAAAGCCTGACTTGATACTTATGGATATACAGATGCCTGTCATGGACGGTTTAACAGCGCTCAAAATAATAAGAAATGATTTAAAGATGAAGGGGGTAAAGATTATTGCCCTTACGTCCTTTGCAATGAAGGGCGACAGAGAAAGATTTTTGAAAGTCGGGTTTGATGATTATATCACAAAGCCCATAGACACCAGGATATTGCCCGGAATAGTTAAAAATATTCTGGCGGGGAAACGCTGAAATGGATAAATTTTTCGAGAGGATAAGCATCGAGGGCAAAAGCCTGCGCAACAACCTCACCGTTATAGCGACGCTTATGTATGTGCTGCCTTCTGCCGTAATGCTTTATATTTTGCACAAGGAAAATATCCTGCCGGATGTCATAACGCCCTACATTTTCATGTATAGCCTTACCATCCTGCTTGCGCTTGCAGGCCTGTTCATTCTGAGGAGAATTTTTCTGGATTTTCTAAGAATAATCAATTCCGTGAAAATGGTTGAATCAGGCAGCATAAATACAATAGAGATTTCCAAAAGCGCCGAAGAACTCAGGGATATAGCGGTTATATTCAATAAATTCATAAAAAGGCTTGAGGAGACAACGCTTCTCCTGGATAAAGAAACGGAAAAACTTAAGCAGGAGACGTTAAGGCGTGAAAAGGCGGAATGGGAATTGCGCAAGCTGAATGAGGAACTCGAATTGAAGATTAAAGAAAGGACCAGGGAGCTTGAAACAGCCAGGGACGCTGCAGAGGCTGCCAGTTGCGCCAAGACGGAGTTTATAGCAAACATGAGCCATGAGATAAGGACGCCGCTCAACTCCATAATAGGATTTTCCGAGGTTCTGCATGACGGCCTGTTTGGACCGTTGAATGAAAAGCAGAAGGAATATGTGAGCGATATACTGCTTGGCGGAAGAAACCTGCTTGAACTTATTCTGAATATTCTCGATTTTTCAGGGCTGGAATCAGGCGCCCTTAGAATTCAAAAAACAAGGTTTTTATTGAAGGATATTTTAAATTCATCCGTAACAGAGATGTCTGAAGTTCTAAAGACCCGCCATATAAATGTAACACTTGAAATAGAACCCGATGCAGGCAAGGAGATCGAGGCGGATCGGGAAAAACTAAAACGGATAATATCGAATCTTATGAAAAATGCCGTGAAGTTCACGCCGGATGGGGGCTTCGTGAGCGTGAGCGCACGGAAAGGGATTAGGGATTTGGGATTAGGGATTGGCGAAAAAGAACTAACCCCGGGACCCCAATCCCCAACCCCTGATGCCGATTTCATAGAAATCAGCGTCGCCGACACCGGCATCGGAATAAAATCAGAGGACTTTCCAATGCTTTTCAAAGAATTTACACAGCTTGAAACGCCGTATACGAAAAAATACAAGGGCGCGGGTCTGGGGCTTGCGCTGACAAAGAAACTTGTAGCGCTTCTCGGCGGAAAGATATGGGTCGAAAGTGAATTCGGCAAGGGAAGCAAGTTCACTTTTGCGGTGCCCATAAAGCAGGAAGCGCCCCGGGTTTCCGAATTCTTTCATGGAGGAACTAATGAATCCGACTAAACCCAAAATACTTTGTGTTGACGATGAGCCTGCAAATCTTAAACTCCTCGAAGCAATGCTTGAGCCGAGAGGTTATGAGGTGGTCAAGGCTGAGGACGGCATAGAGGCGCTGGAGAAGATTAAAGAGCACAATATCGCCCTTGCGCTTCTGGATGTTATGTTGCCGAAGGTCAATGGTTTCGAGGTCTGCAGGATGATTAAAGGCGATGAAATGTACAGGCATATCCCCGTAGTTTTTGTTACCGGCCTGACGGCGCAGGAAGACAGGATAAAGGGCATTGCGGCAGGCGCGGAGGACTTTGTATCCAAACCCTTTGACCAGGGAGAGATACTTGCGAGGATAGATATGCTTCTCAAGGTCAGGGATCTGAACAACAGGCTCAATTCCGCATATAACACGATAACAAATCTGATAACCTTCGGGAAAAACATAGCAATGACTTTTGACCCGCTTGATTTCGACTTCCTGTCGAGGATTGACAGCAGCATTGCCCGGTTTATAAAAAACTCGCCCGACATGATTGACAAGCCTCAGATTGTCGTTGTCGGCATAGCCTCGGCTTCTTCACCCCTACTCGTTAGGGGAGGCGCGGCAGGAGGATGGCAGTGGTATAGGTATGAGTCGGACTCAGGCGAGTTGAGAAGGACGCCGATTGATTCCGGCATCTATAAGTATCTGGAATTGCCTCCTGACGGCAGTTCAAAAACAGCCTTTTATAACGAGGCTGATTTAAGGGGATCGGGGTTGGGATTGTTTACTGACAAGCTTGAGACGATGTCGGTCAAGGCGTCGAATATGGTCTGTTTTGTAAGCGGAGCTTTCTGCGTCTTTGCCGTTAATTATGCCAGGGCTGTTTCCATGTTCGATGCAGAGGTGTTAAACAGCATAGTGATGCAGGACCTTTATTTAAAATCCCTTGCGTCTCAGGTAAAGGAGACGGAGGATGCCTTCGATTACCTTGTATTTGCCCTTGCAAGGGCGGCGGAAGCCAATGACGAGGATACAGGGAATCATATCATGAGGGTCGGCGAGTATTGCGCGCTTATAGCACGGCAGCTCGGGATGCCGGAGAAGTTTTCGGATATTTTCCGCATCCAGGCCACCCTCCACGACGTTGGAAAAATCCATGTGTCTCCGCTGGTGCTCAAAAAACCGGGGAAGCTTACGCCGGAGGAATTCGAGCAAATGAAAAGGCATCCCGTATATGGAGCCATGATACTCGGAGATCATGTTAGGCTTAAACTTGCAAAATCCATAGCCCTTACGCATCACGAAAGATGGGATGGAAGCGGTTATCCTTACGGGCTGAAGGGCGAGCAGATACCTATAGAAGGAAGAATATTAAACATAGCAGACCAGTATGATGCCCTGAGGAACCCGCGTCCCTATAAACCTGCCCTGGATCACCCGACAACATATAAAATAATCGCAGAGGGCGACGGCAGGACCTTGCCGGGCCATTTCGATCCTGCAGTGCTGAAGGCATTTAAAGAAACCGTCTCACAATTTGAAGATATTTATGAAAGGCTGAAGGGATAGAGCTTAAAGCATTTTCCGTCCGTTTTTTTCTGAGCATCCCCCTTGACATTTGGTTTGTATTTGATAGGATGTGTTTAAGAGGCTGCTTCAAAGGCAGGGCCTATGATTTAAATCATAAAAATACTATTCGTAAAGTGGTAGATTTTTTTCAGGGAAAGGATAGAAGCAATATTTTTGGAAAGAAGAGAATTCTTAAAAATTACATTAATCGGCGGAGGCGTGCTTTTATCAGGACTTGTGAAACCGGTTTCCGCTGAAATAAAAAAGGAGGGAAAGATTATGCCTTATGCAGCAAAGGATTACTCAAAGTTGATAGGAATGGAGGGGTTCAGCGAGACGCTTCTGAAGAACCATTTCACGCTTTATCAGGGATATGTTACTAATACCAATAAGGCGATGGACATACTCGACCAGATGCTCAAGGACGGAAAAATAGCCACGCCTGAATTTGCGGAGCTCAAGAGAAGGCTCGGCTGGGAGTTTAACGGCATGAGGCTTCATGAATATTATTTTGAAAATCTTGGAGGAAAGGGGGGATTGGACAAGAGCGGAAAACTTGCCAAAAAACTTGGCGAAAGTTTCGGCAGTTATGAGGCATGGGAAAAAGATTTCAGGGCAGTCGGCGCGCTGAGAGGCATCGGCTGGGTCGCCCTATATCAGGACCTGCAGGGCGGAAGGCTGATCAACTTCTGGATAAACGAGCATGATGTATCCCATCCGGCAGGCTGCAACCTGATACTCATCATGGATGTTTTCGAGCATGCCTTCATGCTCGATTACGGGCTTAAGAGGGCGGACTATATCGAGGCATTTTTTAAGAATGTTGACTGGAAGGCAGCAGAGGCAAGGGTTAAATAATTTAAGAATAGGGAGGTTTTTATGGCAGAAAAAGCGCCGGGGCGGGCAGGGAAAATGAAGAAGCCCGCAGAATTGTCAAAACAGTTTCTGGATATTATTAAAGAATGGCAGAGGCTTGAAGACGACACGATAAGATATTCGGAAGAACTGATGAAAAAAACCAACAACAAGCTCGTGAAGATGACAATGGAGATGATAAAGCATGACTCACAGAAACACAAGGCCATGCAGCAGATGCTCATAGACAGTATTACAAAAGAGCCGTTTATACTCACTCCCGAGGATCTCAATTCTCTCGGCAATGGATTGAACAAACACATGACTGCAGAGGCAAAATCGCTTGAACTGGCCGATGAAGCCTTTCAGAACAGCGAACTTTTTGTAACCAAATATGTGCTCTCTTATCTGATAGCCGATGAGCAGAAACATCACAGCCTGCTCAGCAAGCTCGATGAGTTGAAGAGGGCGACTGTTTTTGTCACATAAAACAATTTAACCGAATTTTAAAAGGAGGTTCAAAATGTCCTGTATAAGAGCAAAAGATATAATGCACCCGAGGGTTAGCCTGCCGTCTAAATTGAAGGGGGAAGAGCTTGTTGAAAAGCTTATGTGCAGTTACCCTGCGCTCCCTGTCGTGAATGACAAGCTTGAGGTTATGGGGGTTGTGTCGGAGTATGACGTTATCAGCGCCGTGAAGGAGGGAAGAACGATTCATGAGTTCAGCGCGGAAAGCATCATGTCCTGCGGCCATGCGGAACATGAAGGCGTCTGCTCAAAGCCGGTCACTGTTGCCTCTGATACGCCTATAGAGGAGATAGTCAATCTGTTTTATGAGAATTCTTCTACCCTGACCATTCTGCCGGTCGTAGAGAAGAAAAAGCTTGTGGGAATAATCAGCAGGAAAAATATAGTTAATGCCCTGGCGGAAAAAGGTTTCTGGAAGGAACACGAATTCAGGAAAAGAGTCTAAATAGAACGATTGTGTAAGAAAAAGAAGGAGACGACGATGAAAATAAAGAGGGTCGAAACATGGTTAACGGTTATGTTTGTTGTTTCCCTGTGTTTCATTTCGTTTGCTCTGGCAGAAGAGCAAAAACACATAATGGTTACCCCTGCTGACCTAAAGTGGGCTGATGCACCGACAGTTGCCCCAGGCGCTAAGATCGCCATTATCGAAGGCGTTCTGAAAGAGCCGATGCCTTTCACGTTGCGCCTTAAGCTTCCTGCCGGCACAAAGCTTCCGCCCCATACCCATCCTGCAGTTGAGCGGGTGACTGTCATCTCAGGCGCTCTTTATCTTGGGATAGGGGAGAAGTTCGAGCCGAAAAATGCGAAGGCATTCAACGCAGGCAGCGTGGCTATAATGCCCGTCGGGATGAAGATGTTCGCATTTACAAAAAAGGAGACCATTATTCAGCTTCACGGCACAGGGCCATGGGGGATCAGCTACATAGATCCTGCTGATGCTCCGAAAACTAAATAAATGAAGTTGAAGGCAGGGAGGATAATGGCGCGGGCGCTTAAGCTGTCCGGCGGTTAATGTTATGGATACAGAGGTGAGGGAGATAAAGGAGCTTGCGAAAAAATTCACTCCCCGGCAGATAGAGGGATGTATTACCCAGCAATTGGAGACAGGCGAAAATATATGCCTGAGAAATGAGGCGGCAGAGAAGGTTATAAGCGAGCTTGCAAAAGCCGAATTTGTAAGGGAATTGATGGCCGAAAAAGGGATAAGTCTTGCAGATGCATTGAGGGAACTGGCAAGAAGGATGAGGATGCTGAAGGAAGGATTTAAGGGCGAGGGCAAATGAATACAAGAGATTATTATGAGCTTTTCCGTTTTCTTATGGAGCAGCATTGTCTGCTGCAGGAAGATATTCTTTTTGTTGAAAATATTGCTGAATGGTGCAAAGAGCATGGAATCCCGGAGCCTGATAATGAAAAACCTCTGAAACTGATATTAAAAACTCCGATGGGCTGCAAGATGCTGGTAAGGGAAAATATTCCTGAAAAGGTTATAGATGAGAGGATTAATGCGCTCAGGATTCGGGGGCAGGTGCAGAATGCGGCAGTTGACAGGGCTGAACTGCTTGATTCAGCTCAGAAAAAGCTTGCGTATCTGTTTTTAAGCGAATATGCCTCCAGTCTTCCTGATATCAGCGATGAACTCGACGCCGACAACTGGGCTTTTGAACAATTGGAAGGTTTTGAATTTTTAAAAAAATGATGGGGAGGTATAGCATGGGAAAAGTATTGTTATTTATTTCTGCATTGATTTTTGTTTTAGGATTTTCAGTGATTGCAAATGCCATTCATGAAACAATCCCATCAGAGACGCAGATTCCCTTGCCCGGGCCGAATGCAGAAAAATTGTATGAATATATAGTCAGATATAAGCCTTATACAGAATGGGAATTATGGCCTAAGAAAGGTAAATTTTACGAAGGAGCAGAGCCTCACGGCGCGCCCCTTACGACGTTTGTTAACGATGCAGCCTTTCATTCGATATTTGAGAAAAAAGGCATGGCTGACGGCTCTATCATCGTCAAGGAAAATATCGCCGATAAAAAATCTGTTACCCTTACCGTGATGTATAAGATAAAGGGTTATAATCCTGATGCAGGGGACTGGTTCTGGGCAAAATATAACCCAGACGGAAAGGTAGAGGCATCAGGAAAGGTGAAGGGCTGCATAGACTGCCACAGTAAGATGAAAGACAATGATTATATATTTACCGGAAAGGTGAAATAGAAGGCGGGAAAGGGGCTGCGATATGCCGCATGCAGGATTAATGGATACAGACGCCCTCGGGCCCGAAGCAGGGCCGTTGATGCGCGCGAAACTCCACATACGGGGGGGGAAACGCAGGCTCAGGCAGGGAAAGATATCTGCCGGCATTTTAACGCTTTATGACGCCCTCGGCGCGGCAATGGAATGGCACATTGCATCTCCGGAGCGGAGGAGCAGGCTTCAAGTCCTGAAGGGAGAGAACCTGAACGATGAAAAAATTATTTTTAAGGTTCTGGTGCGTTCCGGAGTTCTCGATAATTCCTTTGACTATCAGGAGTTCGATAGGCTGGTGGAGAGGGCTGCGGATGAGGACATGACGGGTTATGATTACAGGGAGCTGCTGAAAGGAATCGAGTCTGTAATGACCCGGCTTGGCGTCATGCCGTTTGACGAAGGGGAACTCCCGCCTGAAGATCCATCTACATTTTAACTGATTTATGGAGGTATAAAGATGCGGACAATCGAATACAAAGGAATTGAGATTAAACTGGACGATGACGGTTATCTTTTAAATTCCGACGACTGGAATGAGGGTGTTGCTTGCGCGCTTGCTGAAACAGAAAATGTTGAAGAGCTCACAAAAGACAGAATGGACATAATAAAGTTTATGAGAGAATATTACAAAGTGCATAATGCCTTTCCGATCCTGAGGGCTGTCTGCAAAAACGTTCGCCAGTCGAAAGATTGTTTCAGCGAAAAATTCATTGACCCACTGAAGGCATGGAAGATAGCAGGACTGCCCAAGCCCGACGTGCACGTGATAGCCGACATAAGAGGAGAGGGGGGGGTTGTATAAAATCTCCGGCAATATCCGCGGCTGAAAAAGGATGAATAGGCTCTCTGCAGAAAGGTCTGCGTATCTGAAGCATTCCGCTTATCAAAATGTAGCCTGGTATCCGTGGTCCGAGGAAGCCTTTGAAAAGGCAAGGGAAGAAGACAAGCCGGTCTTTCTCAGCACAGGCGCAGTATGGTGCCACTGGTGCCACGTCATGGCAAGGGAATGCTTTGAAAATGAAGAGATTATAAAAATTCTCAATGAGAATTTCATCAATATAAAATTAGATAGGGACGAGAGACCTGATATTGACAGGAGATACCAGTTGGCGGTTGCAGCCATGGGTTATGGCGGAGGATGGCCTTTAAGCGTGTTCCTCACCCCTGACAAGAAACCTTTTTTCGGAGGCACATATTTCCCCCCTGAAGATAGTCACGGCAGGCCGGGATTTAAAAAAGTGTTGATTAGCGTGTCTGATTTTTATAAAGCAAAACGAAGTTCTGTTTATGAATTCAGCGAAAAACTCGATGGTCTCCTTAAACCAGGGCCTTTATCATCAGGAGAGCTTAACGAGTCCATGCTGAATCAAGCAGTAGGGGATATTCTTTCTGAATTCGATCCTCAGAACGGCGGTTTCGGCACAGTTCCGAAATTTCCGATGCCGGGCGCAATGGAGTTTTTGATAAACAGATATTATTTTGACCGAAAAGAATCTATAGAGGCCGCTGTCAAGAAGACCCTTGAGGCCATGGCAAAGGGCGGATTCCGCGACCATGTCGGAGGCGGGTTCCACAGGTATTCAACCGATGAGGCATGGATTATTCCTCATTTTGAAAAAATGGCTGATGATAACGCATGGCTTTTAAGGAATTATAGCGACGCATACGCTGTTTTCGGAGATGAATATTATAAGAAAATCGCGGAGGAGATAATAGGATTTATAAGAGCTGTTCTGTCGGATCCAAACGGCGGCTTTTATGCCAGTCAGGACGCCGATGTAATACCTGAGGATGAAGGCGGGTATTTTACATGGACCGAAGAGGAGTTCAGAAGAATACTGGATGAGGATGAATACCGGGTCCTGTCCCTTTGCCTGTTTCATGAGAGAGGGTCCATGCCTCACGACGAACTGAAAAAGGTATTGTTTATTGGTGCGGAGGCGGAAGAAGCTGCCGTGAAAACTGGAATGGACTTGAAAAGCGTTAACGATATAATTAAACGGGGAAAAGAAAAATTACTTAAAGAAAGAAATAAGAGGGAAACGCCGTTTATTGACAGGTCCTTGTATATGTCTCTGAACGGCATGCTCATAACCTCATATCTTAATGCCTACAGGATATTGAAGGATGAATACCTGAAAGATTTTTCCTTAAAGACCCTTGAAAGATTGCTGAAAAGCCGTTTTATCAACTCCGAACTTTTTCATTCAGAGGGCGTAAAGGCGGTATTGGAGGACTATATATATTTGATAGAGGCGTTAATTGCAGCATACGAGGTTAGCGGAAGCGCGTCTTATATCAATCAGGCAAATGAGCTCATGGCATTATGCATAAAAAAATTCTGGGACGAGACAGAGGCCGGGTTTTTTGATACTGCCGAAGAAGTTTTGGGCGTAAGGCTTAAGGCGATAGAAGATATCCCGCATCCCTCGGCAAATGCGCTCGGCATTATACAGCTTTTAAGGCTTTATCATTTAAGCGACAATCAGGAATATCTTAAAAAGGCAGGGAGGGCCTTAAGGGCTTTTTCAGGAAGGGCTGCGGAGTTGGGCCTTCATTCAGGCTATTATTTCTATGCAGCTGATTATTATTTCAATATGCTCAGGCTTACCTTGCATATTAAGCCCCAGAGTCGCTTAAGCAAGGAGGCGCTTTCCAGCTACAGTCCTTATACAAGCATAAATTACTCGGATGATAAGGGATATATACTTCCCTGCGGCAAATCCGGATGTTATGAGCCTGTTTATAATATTGACGAACTTAAGGATTTCTTAAGGAGCAGGCGGAAAAAATGACAAGGAGCGGAGTTTGTTGAATTTCGAGACAAAAGGCATTTCGGGGGAATTGACATTATCAAAAAATGTGATAAGCTTTAAACAGATGGAATATATAAAATAATACGGAGGCAGCCATGGATATAATTCAGGCGATAAAGGAAAGGCGTTCGATAAATTTTTTTGAGACAGGCCAAACCATTGCCGATGATAAGCTGAAAGAACTGCTTGAGACGGCGAATCTTTCTCCGTCATCTTTTAATCTCCAGCCGTGGAAGGTTGTTGTCGTGAAGAGTCCTGAGAGGAAAAAAATCCTGAGAAAGTGCGCATTCGACCAGCCGAAAGCAGAAGAGGCTTCGGTTGTATTGATCATGGTGGCTGACCCGAAGGCTATGGAGGAGAACATTGACAGGATGCTCGAAAGCTGGGTGCAACTGGGTTATATGAAACCTGAGATGAAGGAGACATACAGGGGTATGGCGAATAACCTCTACGGAACGCCGGAGAGCGAGAGGAGGAAATTCTTCGCAGTAAAGAACACGGCATTATTTGCGATGAACCTGATGCTTGCCGCAAAAGGGCTTGGGCTTGAAACGCACCCGATGGACGGATTTGACGAGGACTGCGTTAAAAAGGAGTTTAATATACCGGCAGACAAGGTAATCCCGATGCTCGTGGCAGTGGGTCATTTGAAGAAAGGCATAACCCTTCTTCCCCGGGCGTTCAGGAGGGATATAAAAGAATTCGTAAAATTCGAATCATATTAAAAAGGGAGATATTAATGCTAACAGGGAAAGAGAATCTTATTCAGGCGCTTATCGAGGCGTATATAATGGAGAAGGGGACAATGGATTTTTATGCCGATGCAGCTTCAAAGGCCAGGGATCCTGAGGCGAAGAAGATATTTAAGGAGCTTTCTGCCTGGGAGCACAGGCACATGGACTTTATCGGATACCTTTATCAGGCGATACAGGAAGACAAGGACGTAATGGGTTTTGAAAAATTCACGGCAAAGACCGCTGCGCCTGTCACCGAGGCCGGGATCCCCGTTAAAGACCTTGAGAGAGAACTTGAAAAACATGAGTTTATTGATGATATGGGAGCGCTCATCCTTGCCCTTGAAATAGAAGGGAAGGCCTACGCCCTTTACAGTAAACTCTCAAAGATCGCAGAGGACACCAATGCAGGGGTGGTATTTAAGGAGATGATGGAACAGGAGACAAAGCACGTTGCTTATCTTAAAAACTTGAGGATGAAACTTTCCGAGACGTCATAGAATATATTATAGAAACCGGGGGATTGACAAATGAATGCAATCGAGATAGCAATCAGGATGGAGACGGACGCAATAACTTTCTATACAGACGCAGCCAAAAAGACGAAAAATCCTGTCGGCAAAAAGATGTTTCTCACGATAACAGAGGATGAAAAAAGGCATCTCAAAATGCTTTCTCAGATATTTAAAGGGCTTGACATAAAGTTGAAGGACGTCAGCCCGATGAAGAATATCAAGACAGTCTTTGAAGGGCTGAAAGGCAAGATGATGGAGCGGGTTAGCGCAACTTCTAATGAGCTTGAGGCATTTAAGATCGCAATGCAGATGGAAAAAGAGGGGATAAAATTTTACAAGAAAACCGCTAAAGAGGCAAAGAAAGAAAAAGAAAAGAAACTTTTTGAAAGGCTTGTTCATGAAGAAGAACAGCACTATAACATTTTTGCGAATACGTATTTTTTCATGTCTGACACCGGGAGTTGGTTTATGTGGGAAGAGCACAGCATCGTAGACGGCGGGACGCCATGGGCATAAAAGCAGTTATCAGTTATTAGTTGTCAGTTTTTGGACTAACAACTAAAAACTAAGAACTAAAAACTTTTTCCGGAGGAAAATATGGGTTATTCGACTGTTGCTTTGAAGGATAAAATAGTTGGGATGTATCCTGAGGTTACAAAACATGGCATAGCGGTGTCTCTCGACTTTGACAGGGCAAAGAATGCCTATCTCGTCAAATTCACAAAAGACAGCCATGAACTTGAAACCCACATCGAGAAGAAGGATGCCGATGAGTGCATGGACGGCATTAAGTGCGTTTATCTCGGGATTCAGGTTGCGCAGTTTATAAAGAATTTTGAGGAGAGAAAATAAATCAGTTCTCAACGGTCGCGGCTGCTGTTAAAAAACGTGTTTTTCGGTTAATATATTTTCATGAGTGCTAAGACCATTAATTTCAGGAAAGCGCCTGGAAAAATCCTCATAATCAAACCGAGTTCTCTCGGCGACATTGTCCACAGCCTGCCGTTTCTTAATGTCTTAAGGGAGAGCTTCCCAAAATCCGAGATTCATTGGGTTGTTGCAAGAGGGCTCGAGGGCCTGCTTGAAGGCCATCCGATGATAAACAAGCTCTGGGTCATAAACAAGGATGAATGGAAAAAGATAAAGAATGTTAAGGGCACGGTAAGGGAACTGGCAAAATTATTTGGGGCCTTGAAGAACGAGAGATTTGACCTTGTGGTTGACCTTCAGGGACTCCTGCGAAGCGGAATTCTGGCGGCGGCAACACGCTCTCCCTTGCGGATAGGGTTCAGCGAGGCAAGGGAAGGCGGCAGTCTATTTTATACGCACAGGGTTAAAGGAGGAAAGGAGATACACGCCGTGGACAGGTATCTTAAGATTGCGCAATCACTCGGCTGCAATATTTCTGATATCAGATTTCCTTTTCCATTATCTTTCAACTCTTCACTTTCAACTCCTAACTTTCAACTTCCAAAGGAATACGCCGTGATTGTTCCCGGCGCAAGATGGCAGACCAAGAGATGGCCTGCCGGGAGATTTGGAGAGTTGGCGTCAATGTTGTCAATAACGTCTCTTATTGTCGGCGGAAAAGCTGATATCGAGATATCAAATAGAGTTGCAGCAGGCTCCAAAGGCAATGCCATATCTCTTGCAGGCAAAACGAGCATTAAAGACCTGATAGATATAATGAGAAACGCTCAGTTTGTTGTAAGCAATGATTCAGGCCCCATGCATATTGCGGCAGCCCTCGGCGTGCCTGTCTTTGCGATATTCGGCCCTACGAATCCGTCAAGGACAGGGCCTTACGGCAAAGGGCATGTAATTATAAGAAAAGGGCTTGAATGCTCTCCGTGCTATAAAAAAAGCTGCAAAGATATCAGGTGCATGGCTGCCGTAAGCGTTAAAGAAGCCGCTGAAATTATCGGGCGGAGAGCGCATAAAAAAGGTTATTGACTTTTTTCATAATTTCATTAAAAATACAACGCAACAAGTCTGAAATTTTAACGAGGAGGGAAGTTATGAAGCTTGGTATTTTTGTAAACACAAATCGGCATCTCGCTGATGTGACCGGCCTGGTAAAAGCGGCGCTTGCCAGGGGACATGAAGTCATAATGTTCAATATGGATGATGGAACGAAGCTGTTGGGCACTCCTGAGTTTAAGGAGTTGTGCAAAACAAAGGGTGTTACAATGAGTTTCTGCGACCACAGCGCCAAGGGGCTGGGGGTTAGCACGGAAGGCATTCCGGCAGAGATTGTATGCGGCAGCCAGTTTAACAACGCAAATATGGTGCATGACGCCGACAAGATAATAGTTTTATAAGCAGGAAGCAGAAACTAAAGAAGGAGGATTAAGATGAAGATACTATATATACTTAATGACGGAGCTACAAAACTATCGGATCAGATAATAAGTGTTCAGTCCAAGGGCAATGAGGTTAAGGTTGTAGACCTTTCAAAAAAGACGGCATCGTATGAAAGCATTATAGATGATATTTTTTCGCATGACAGAGTTGTATCCTGGTAAAAAGGGGGTGAAGAAGATTTAATATTCAAGATTCAAGATTTAAAATTTAAAAAGGAGGATTTATGAAAAGATTCCATGTGATTTTTTTTGCATTGGTTCTCTCTGTGATATTGGCAGCGCCTGCCGTTTATGCGGCAGACGATATGGCGGCAAAGCTTAATGCAGCGCTTATGAAGGCTCCTTCCGAAGGGCACTGGCAGATTAAGACAGCCGACGTAGCGAAGATGGTAACTGAAAAGAAGACCGATTTTTTAGTAGTTGACGTCAGGCCTACTCCTCCGGGGCAGATGGGCGGCAAGATTCCCGGTTCTATTTATATTCCTTACAATGAAATCCTGAAGCCTGAAAACCTGAAGAAACTCCCGAAGGACAAGAAAGTCATACTGGTATGCGTAACGGGACAGACTCAGAATCTGCCGATACTTGCGCTCAGGGCGCTTGGGTATAAGGCATATACCATGACCTTCGGCATGTCTTCATGGATAAAAGGTTACATGGGCGCCAAGTTTATGCAGGACGCCATAAGCGGAGCTAATTATCCGGTTGAGAAGTAATACATTATAAACGGGGTAATGTTAAGTTCTTCAAGGGGCGTCAATGACGCCCCTTAATTTTATATAATGATGAATGACGCCGATCGCGGCTTGATTAAGAAATATTACGTCTTTATTTTTTCGATCCTCACACTCCTGACATTTGTCGCTCTTTTTTTGTTAAGGTCTCTGGACGACAACAGACTTACAAGCTGGCAGTGGGTATTTGCAGGCGCAGACGCCTCAAAGGTTTTTTTAATCCTCATCCCCGGCATCCTATCCGCCTATATATTTTCAAAGGTCTCATTCTTGGAACGTTATCTCGTAGAGTCGAGTCTGCGACCCGCAGTATTTCTCTTTTTGTTTTCCTATCTTATTACAATTTTTTTCTGGAGAGAGCCTGAGGTAATTGTGGACGCCTCGAGGTATTTTACCCAGGCCAAGCATCTTGAAGTTTACGGCGTCGGGTATTTCTTCAGGGAATGGGGCAGGGATATCATGGCGTGGACCGATATGCCGCTTATCCCCTTTCTTTACGGCCTGATATTTAAATTTTTTGGAGAATCGAGATTATACATACAGATGTTTACAACGTTCCTTTTCTCTGTGACGGTTGTCCTTACCTACATGATCGGGAAAGCTCTCTGGAACGAAGATATCGGCTTATACGGAGGAATGCTCCTTCTCGGAATTCCATACCTATTTACTCAGGTTCCGCTTATGCTCGTTGATGTTCCTGCAATGTTTTTTCTCATGCTCGCAGTTTTTTCGACTATAAGAGCTCTGGACAGGGGAGGATGGTTTATCGGACTCGCATCTGTCGCTATATTCCTTGCCTTTTTTTCCAAATATTCGGCATGGCTGATGCTCTCGGTTCTGGCTGCGATCTTTTTTGTGTATATTAAAAATAACCGCGCAACTTTTAATAGGGCTGCGTTAGTTGTTTTGATTTCCGGCCCGTTGATAGGCATAGTGTTTTTATTTAAATACGAAGTCTTTTCAGAGCAGATAAGGCTTCTGATGAGCTATCAGAAACCAGGGCTGAAAAGATGGGGTGAAAGTTTTATCTCAACCTTTTTTTTCCAGATACATCCATTTATTACTGCGGCCGCATTATACTCGGCATACGCTGCTTTAAGAAAAAAGGATTTAAAATATTTAATCATAATCTGGCTTGTTTTGCTCACAGTTGCGCTTCGGATAAAGCGCATACGTTACATAATCATGGTTTTTCCTATGCTGAGCCTGATGGCTGCTTATGGGCTTGCGCAGATCGGGAAGAAAGAAGCTGTGAGATTTATTTCACTCTGCATTGTAGTCTTCTCGGTTGTCGTGGGTCTTTTGGGTTATCTGCCGCTTATGCAGAAAATGAGCGCCGTGAATCTCAGAGCTGCGGGTCGTTTCCTGGATTCGGTGAAAGGGCCGGATGTCAGAGTCTTTGCGCTTTTGCCTGAGGAACCTGAAGTCAACACTGCTGTTGCCGTGCCTGTTCTGGACCTTTTTACGAAAAAAAATATCATCTATGACTATAAAGATATTTATCATCAGCCGTCTGAAAAAATTAAAAAGTCTTCTTTGAGGTTTACATGGGAATACAAAAACCCTGAATATTATGCCGGCGATAAACATTCCAAAGAGACTGCGGCAGTAGTGATAATATCAGATGATGCGAAGGACGTTGTTCCCGAAAATATTAAGAGGCAGTTATCAGGGCATCGGCTCTCGGAGGTATTTAATATATCCGAAGGGATATTTCGTTATAGAACCGGGGTAAGAATATATCAACCCGACGGAGATTGAGCATAAAGTTCGGCAGTTTGAGGGGCAATTTAAAGGTTTTTATAAGCCGATAAAAAGCTTAAATCTAAAATTATAGTTTTAGCTTGATTTTTGATTACATTTTTGTGTATATATACATGCACAAATATAGGTTTGGAAACGGCATATTGCTTGAAAAGTTCAGATGCAAAATTAAGATACGGCATTTAACTGAATAAATTTTGTCCGGAAAGGGGGAGGTAATTATAGCCAAGTAAAATCTTCGGATAACATTTTGCCTTTTATAAATATAAAAAAGGAGGTAAAAAAGCTGTGGAAACAACGGTAGATACGTCGGAAAAAAAGAATCAGATATGGGCCTTTATAATTACGGGCGCCATGCTCCTCATCAGTCTCATGTACTACAAGGCCAGTCCATATTATATGTATATTGTGGTATATGTCTGGTTTGGATTTGCTTATGGTATGATGCTTCAGTATGGAAGGTTTTGTTTTGCCTCTGCTTCGAGGGACCTTTTTGCTGCGGGTGTTCCCCGAATGGCGGTAGGCGTTCTTGTTGCCCTGATGTTTTTCAGCCTTATTCAAGCAACTCTCTCCTCGACCAACATGAGCACGTTCCATCCTGCGCCGTTCGGGATACATACGCTCATAGCAGGCCTGATCTTCGGCGTTGGAATGGTCCTTTCAGGAGGCTGCGCATCAGGCTCTCTCTACAAGATAGGCGAGGGTAATATGACTTCCTTCCTGGCTGCATTCTTTGGTCTCTGCATCGGTCAGGCAATATTCGTGGACGTCAAATGGTTTGATTTCCTTATCCCTCAGAAATGGGTTGATTCGGCAATGGCAAAGGGACTTCCTGCCGAGGTAATGACTTCGTCTTTCGACAAATATCTTGCAGGCTATATCTGGGATCAGCCGTCTATTCAGTTATCTCACACAAAGGCTGTATCCGAGGCATTGCCCGGAATATCCAGGTATTTTATAGCCGATTCACTGCTTAATACCCTGATACCTGCAATGGTAGTTCTTATCGTGATCTACTACTTCTACAGCAGGAAAGGGTTTATGAAGAAAAGGGCCAAGGTAAAAAGCGGCCCAACCGGCTTCGGCGATGAGGCTGCAGGTTTATGGAATATGATAACCGCATCAAAGAGAACGACTATTATGGGCGTAATAATCGGCATGGTGGCAGGACTGCACATATTTGTAATAAAAGGGATGCAGATTAAATACGGCGTTACAAATTTTGGACAGGTGCTGACAAGGATGAATAATGCCGGTGACATAACGCTCAAGGCAGGTGAGGTAGGGATCAAGGGCACAATCTTTGATCCGGGATACTGGTATATTACCAGCCAAGAGGGACAGCTCGGAGCCTGGATCCTTGAAAAATTCGGCTGGAATATGAGAGATAATATATTCTTTGGAGTAAATAACGGTCTTCCGGAACCATGGCGCAATCCAGCCCTCTGGATGTCTCTCGGCATTATTTTTGGGGCAATGGTAATGGCAAGGCTGAATAACGAATACAAGTTCAAGCTGCCTAAAGGAGAGCTTATTGTTTGGGGTCTTCTCGGCGGAATATTAATGGGCTGGGGTTCGAGGCCTGCGCTCGGCTGCAATATCGGAGCATTCTTTATAAGAGTCGCCGGCGGGGACCCGAGCGGCTGGTTATATGGCACAGGCATGGTCGGCGGAGCCTTTGTCGGAGTAAAGTTTTTCAACTGGTGGTCCGAGAGAAAGATGGCAAAGGAAATGGAATCGTTTTAAAAATTAAAAATTTAAAATTAAACACTAAGGAGGAATTTAATCATGGCTATGAAGTTTGAAAAAACAGGTGAAGGAAAGTATATGCTGGATGTGTGCGGGTATGTATGCCCCCATCCTCAGATATATACCAAAAAGTCCCTTGAAAAGATGAGCGAAGGCGACGTTGTTTTAATAGTGCTCGATAACCCGTCGTCGGTCGAAACAATAGTTCAGATGTGCGATCAGGTAGGGCATGAGGTATTGGAGAGGAAAACCGAGGGCGGCAAAATACACATGACAATCAAAAAGGGATAAATTTTTCCCTTTATTAAATTGAGGAGGGCTAAATGAAAACACCTCTGGTGATTATAATCGTAGTTGTTGTTGCTATGCTTGGTTTTTTGACCATCTACAGCCAGCAGCATGACATGACTGCGCAGGAACAGGGACACGGAGGAGCAGCAGGAGGTTATGGGACTTCTGCGCCGGCATCCGGCGGGTATGGAACTACTGCACCCGCAGCAGGCGGATATGGGGCTTCTGCCCCTGCAGCAGGAGGTTATGGGGCTTCCGCGCCGGCATCCGGTGGGTATGGAGCAGCGCCCGCGGCAGGCGGATATGGCAAATAAAAATTCATACAGCGACTAAAAAAAATAGCAGGTGAGAAAATGAAAAAGATATTGATTGCAGTAGATGATACAAAAGGCACTAAAAATGCTTTTAATGTTTGCACCGATATGTGTTCATGTGTTCGACCCGAAGCTGTTTTGCTGGTTTATGTTGAAAAACTTGAGGGCAGATCCCTGATGGACGATGCGCTGCTGAGTGTTTCAGAAATGAATACCTTGAAGGAAGTGCTGGAAGGCACGGAATACCAGGCGGGATTGGATAAAAAAGCGCAGGCAGTTCTGGGGTATTACAAAAAAGCGCTGGAAGATAAAGGCGTAGCCGGAGTTAAGACCCTGGTCAGAAAAGGGCATCCTGCCGAAGAAATACTTGCAGCTGCAAAGGAAGAGAAGGCCGATATGATTATCATCGGTTCGAGGGGCAAGAGGGTTTCCCATCTTTTTATGGGAAGCGTCAGCAGGGAGGTCGCAAATAGCGCAGAGATTCCTGTATTGCTTGTCAAGTAACTTTAAAATGTAGCGGGATTTATATTACAATATATACCCTGCGGTTATGCCGCAGGGTATATTGTTTATGACTATAAAAAATGCGTATTTTTTGCTTATCTTCGGGCTTGCCCTCATAGATAAAGCTGGTGAAAAACTTGACCGATTCTGAAAATCAAATCCTTATACTCGGCGGGGGACTCACAGGGCTTTCAGCCGGATATGTCCTTACAGGCTCGGGGTTCCGCGTCAAAGTGTTCGAGAGGGACGATGCAGTCGGCGGACTTTCAAAGACTATTATCCATAACGGCTTTCGTTTTGATTTAGGCGGGCACAGATTTTTTACAAAAGATAATAAAGTAAATGATTTCGTGAAAAGCCTGATGGATGAAGAACTGATTGAGGTTGCGCGCAAAAGTAAGATTTATATGCGCAACAGGTATTTCGATTATCCGCTTAAACCCGTAAATGCCATATTCGGTATGGGCCTCCCGACTACACTTAAGATTATATCCGACTATGGCCTTGAGAAGATTAAAAAACTCATAAAAGAGCCGGATAATATTTCTCTCGAAGACTGGGTAGTCGGTAATTTCGGCCGCAAGATGTTTGACATCTATTTCAAGGAATACAGCGAAAAGGTGTGGGGCATCAACTGCGACAGGATTAGCTCTGAATGGGTGGAGCAGCGCATAAGAGGGCTTTCCCTTGCAAAGGCCGTTAAGAACGCCTTTTTCAAGGTGAATGGGAAAGATGTGCCGACACTTGCCGACAGGTTTCTATATCCGCAACTGGGCATAGGGCGCATTTCCGACAGGTTGAGGGAGGAGATAGACAGGCACAATGATGTGTTTACCGGCACAGGCGTGAAATGTATTAACCACTCTGATTACAGGATAGAGGGCATTGAGGTTGGAAACCCGTTGCATTCCGGTGTAATACATGGAAGGGAAATTATATCAAGCATACCAATGAATAAGCTGGTCCTGATGCTTAATCCGTCTCCGCCTGAGGATATTCTCGATGCAGCTTTAAAACTGAAGTTCAGGGATATTGTCATAGTGACGGTAATGATTGACAGAGAAAGAGTTACGGATCAGACATGGATATATGTCCCTGAAAAGAAGATACCTTTCGGCAGGATCCACGAGCCTACGAACTGGAGCAGGAAGATGGCCCCCGAAGGCAAGACGCTTATCGTGACGGAGTTTTTCAGCTTTAAAGGCGACGGGATATGGAATGAGAACGATGAACGGCTCGTTGCTGTTACTGTTGAGAATCTGGAAAAACTTGGATTTATTAAGAAGCATGAGGTGATAGACAGCGCCGTGGTAAGGGTGCCCGGGGCCTATCCTTTGTTTGAGGTGGGATATAAAGAATTGTGCGATAAATTATATGATTATTTAAGCAGGTTCGGGAATCTCCATATCGCGGGCAGGGGTGGGATGTTCAGATACTATAATATGGACCATGCGATTGAGTCCGGGATAAAGGCGGCGGAGAAAATTTTAATCAAGGCTGACAGCTATCAGCTATCAGCTATCAGCTAAAAATGAGATGCGCGTTAGTAATCCCCTCATGGGTTCCTGAAGATATATTCTCTTCAAAGACGGCAAGCTCGCAGATTAATTACTGGCAGCCGTTGGGCACGCTATACGTTGCCGCTGTGCTTCAGAGGGCCGGGCACGAGGTTAAATTCCTAAACGGCGCATTTATTACCCACGATGAAATACTCAGAGAAATAAAAAAATTCAAACCGGAATTTATCGGTATTTATTCAACAACCTTCGGCTGGCAAAAGGCAAAGCAGACCGCAGAAGATATAAGGAAATTAACCCCACCGGTACTCCCCTTATCTAAGGGGAGGAGCAAGGAGGGGTTGCCATTTATATGCGCAGGAGGCCCTTATCCTATTGCAGTGCAGGAGCGTTGTCTTGAGGACGCCGGAGAATGTTTTGATGCCATAGTTACAGGAGAAGGCGAGTTCACATCTCTTGAAATAATAGAGCGGCTTCAAGCCGGTAAAAACCTTGATGGAGTCCCGGGCGTTGTTTATAGGGAAAATGGAAAGATCATTAAAAATCCGCAAAGACCATTAATCGCTGATCTCGACTCACTGCCGTTTCCAGCAAGAGAGCTTCTGGGCGACGCTGATTTATACATACCGCCGCCTGCGACATATAAGAGAAAACCCGTAGCGGTCTTGATGACATCCAGAGGCTGCAACAGGAGATGCATATATTGCTTCCAGATAGACAAAGAGAGAAAAAGCGGCGTCAGATACCGCAGCGTCGAAAACGTGTTGAAAGAAATAGAGCTTTGCATTGCGCAGGGCTACAGGGAGATAAAATTCATAGATGACACGCTGGCTGCCGATTATGACCGGGCGATGAGCATAGCTCAGGAGATAAAAAAGAGAAGACTTGATTTCACATGGTTTGCATCTGCGTGTGTGAATCAGGTTGACAGGCCGCTTCTTCAGGCATTCAAAGACGCCGGGTGCTGGGCCATACTTTTTGGAGCAGAAAGCGGGGTGCAAAAAAACCTTAATGCGATAAAAAAAGGCACAACCCTTGAACAGATTCAAAAGGCTGTAAAGGCAGCCAAGGATGTCGGACTCAAGGTCAGCGCTCCTTTTATGTTCGGCATTCCCGGAGAGACATTTGAGGAAGGGCTTCAGACTATCGAATTTGCCGTAGACCTTAACCCTGATATGGCAAACTTTCATGCCATAACCCCATTCCCCGGCACATACCTATACGACAATCTCGATAAATACGGAACCATATCAAATGAGCTCACGGACTATACATATCAGGGCGCTGCATTTATTCCGCATACCATGACAAGGGATGAAATCCTTAAACTCAGGCAGATAGCATTTAAGAGATTCTATTCCCGACCGTCGTTCATCCTTAAAAAACTTCTTGAACTAAGGAGCCTGAATGATCTCCTTGTTGCAGCCAAAAGCGCGAAGAGCCTGTTCTGGCTGTGGACAAAGACGGGTCTGTTCAGGAAGAAAAAAATTCCAACCCGCACAGGCTAACCTAATTTTATTGCCTCCGTCATATTAAGACAATATAACTTTCATATTTATCAGCCTTGACAAGCGGGCATGGGATTGATAGCATGAGACTATGGATATGAAGACAATCTATTTTTTAAGGAGACGATGATATGAAACTTCCATTGCAGATAACCGCCCGTAACCTCGACCTGCCCGATGCCTTCAGGGAAAATATTCGCGACAAGGCAGAGAAACTTGACGAGTTTTATGACCGGATTATGAGGTGCAGGGTTGTTGTGGAATCACCGCACAGGCATAGTCATGAAGGGATAAAATATAACGTGCATATTGAGATGACAGTGCCTGGAGCCGAGCTGGTAATAAAACGAGAGCCCAACGAAGATCTTAATGTGGCGATAAGGGATGCATTTGATGCAGCGCGCCGCAGGTTGGAAGATTTTGCCAGAAAGCAGAGGGGCGATGTCAAGCAGCGCGAGGAGACAGGGCATGCGAGCGTAACCAGGATATTCCCGGATAAGGGCTACGGGTTTTTGACTACGCAGGACGGCAGGGAAATATATTTTCACAAAAACAGCGTTCTGCACGACAAATTCAAGCATCTGAAACCAGGCATGGAGGTGCGTTTTGCGGAAGAGGAAGGTGAAAAAGGACCGCAGGCCAGCACAGTTACTGTAATAAAAGGCTGATCCCCCAGTTGGTAAATTTTTGCTCCTGTTTAAAAAAAAAAGAAAGCCCCCTTGCTCGGCAAGGGGGCTTTTGCGTTCGATTAGAGCTTTACTACATTGACTGCTTTGGGACCTTTTGGCCCTTTTTCAACGTCAAAGCTGACTGAATCGCCCTCGGCAAGGACCTTGAATCCATTGCCCTGGATAGACGAATAGTGGACAAAAACATCGCTGCCGTCTTCGCTTGTGATGAAGCCAAAACCTTTGGATTCGTTGAACCACTTTACTTTTCCATTAGCCATACTTTTTACCTCCTTACTATGATCTAAAGTTTCAGAAAAATTCTGACTGAATAAAAAAAGGCCACAAAGCTAAAAGTCTTTGTGGCCTTTCCATTTCCATGTATTTGCTAACAACAAAAACTTCTGAATCTTCCCGCATATAATGGCATCTCCGACAGCAAAAGTCAATAGCCGGCGCAAATTTTTTTGGAAGAGGCGGTTGGGCGTGCGCTGTCTAAATATTTGCGTATATAAATTTTTCATCGGATTTGAATATATTCTTTTGCAAGCTTATGATACAGCTTCGGATTGAACAGGATGTTTGTCATAAAATAACACTCGTGTGTGCAAAAGCATTGTCTTTTCCGTATTGAATCAATTATCCGCCGGGCTTTTTCCGACTGGATAATTCTCTCCATGTCGTAATCATAATTCTTTACATTTCCAAAACTGTCCGTAAGGATCTCGCATGGGAAGACATCGCCATTTTCCGTCAGCACAAGGTTCAGCCTGCCGGCATAGCACGGGATAAGGCGTTTTTGTTCGAGCAGGGTCTGATGTATCAGGCGGCGCTGCAGAATATCCTGCGCGGCCTTAATGCGCGCCCCTTTGAATCTGTAGGTCGGCGCTTTTTTATCTCTAAGGTTTTTTTCAAGCTTTTCAATGGCAAGAAAATATTTTCCAATATCAACATCCTTGTAGCTTTCGTCCGGGATATTTCCCCGTATCAGAGAGATTGTATGTGTCTTTATTTTTTTAAGCGAGCCGGCAAAGTCAATTATCTCATCCATCCTGTCCTGATTCTTCGAGCAAAAAACCGTATTGATCCCCAGTTCGAAATTAGGGTATTTGTCAATGAGGTTTTCAAGCAGGTGGTATGTCTCCAGCGTTTTCCCGAAACTTCCCTGAGTATTCCTGATTTCATCATGCAGCCCGTAAAGGCCGTCAATGGAGAGTTTTACGACAATTATGCTTTTCGGAGAATTTTTAAGTATCTGCTCTGTCCTTTCTTTAATCAGTTCGGGAAGCAGGCCGTTTGTAGGGAAGAGCATTATGGACGGTTTATTATTTTTATAAAAAATTCTGCTTATCTCGACAAGGTCGTCTCTGAGAAATATTTCGCCTCCTGAAAAGGCGAGCCAGAGAAGGCTGCCGAGCGATTTTGATATTTTCTGTATTTCATCGAGCGTGAGCTCATCCGATACCCCCCCTCCGCCCCCCCTTGTTAAGGGGGGGATTGGGGGGGTGCTTTTCAAATAAAAACAGAACGGGCATTTTGAATTACACCTTTTGGTTACAAAAAATGTAAGATGAATCGGTCTTCTTTTATAGAAGATAGAAGGAGTATGGCGTAATAACCGGTGCATTAGACTCACTTTTATTTATGATTCTTCAGGTTGTCCTGTAGTTAAATTGCCTTCCCAAACTTCTGCAATTCATTGTATATTATCATAAAATGAAAATGTTAAAACGCACGAGAGCCTTATTATTAGCCGGTTTGTTTTTGTTATTCCTGCCGTCTTACTTATGCGGCTATGATAAGAAAGAAATAGACATTATTTTCCAAAAGGGATACGAATATCAAAATAAGGCTTTCCAGTCCGGTGCAGATGGGAAAAAACGTTACCTCAGAAAGGCAATCGAGGAATATGAAAAGATTATTTATTTAGCCCCGGATGAAGAGAAGGGTTATCTTTATGCAGGGTTATGTTACGAGCATCTGTCGGAATTCAGCAAGGCAATCGAAATATATTCCAAAGGGGTGGAGAGGTTAAAATCCCTAAAACAGAAAATGCTGTTTCTCGACGGCCTTGCTCGATGCAATACAAACTCCGGCAATTTCAAGGCCGTGGAGAAAGTGATCGAACAGATGGAAAAACTGCAGCCCAACTCGATCGAGGCTGCCTGGGCTTGTTCCGGCATAGCGACCTCCGGCACTGATGTCAGGATGAAAGAGGTTTACTATAAGAGAGGCTTAAAGATATGTGATTATATTTTGAAAAACAACGCCGATAAAGAGGCCAGACAAAGCGCATCAAGGATCAGGGACGGTATGTTGAGCCAGTATGGCTATAAGACGCCTGAACCGGATCCGGCTGTAAACATTCAGTATGACGTATGGGAGAAGAATATTTTAGCTCTTGCCGGAAATAAAGACTACGAAAAAGTTGTCCGGGTCCATCAGGAGATTCTTAAGAGGAGTTTAAATATGGACCCTCTGAGCAAGGGCTATTTCAATCCGGTTCCCATGTATATGTCATATCTGGAAGCCCTTCTCGAATCTTATGCAAAGACCAATCGCTGGGAAGATTTCTTTGAAATCACCGCGAGAGTATTTAACCGCGGGATGGAAATTAAAGATGATCCTTATGAGGGAAGGCCGGTTTATACAATCCTGCCGAACCTGACAAGGTTTCTCAAAATATATATATCCGCTCAGAATAAGAAATTCTATTTTAAAAAACCAAATAAGGCGTTGCTTATACCGGAATTGTGGCTTTACGAGGTTAAAGGCGATGCCTTGTTCTCAGCGTCTTTTAACGATAGCCCTGATCCCGCATCCGATGATGAGATATTGGCTCTCGGTTATTGGGATAAGAAAGGCAAGCCGTACAGGATTTTGCTGAGGTTTTCTGTGCCCCCGGCTCTCCGGCAATTTAGGATTGAAAGAGCGGAAATAAGCTTGTTCAGAGAGCATAAACATACATCGAGGGGAGATTGTATGCCGGTTTTATACAGCGTCAATTTCCCTCCGGACCAGGAATCTCCATCTGCCCGGCAAGGTCTATGGAAAAAATTACCTGCCGGTTTTTCTCAAAGGGACATGCTTTTGCCGGATGCAGATAGTCTTGTAAGAAGGGATATCGGAAAGTTCGAGGGCGGATATGTAATGGCCCAGTTGTATCTGTTTGATATAACAAAATTTGTGAAGGCATGGCATAAAAAAGATAATTCAAACGAAGGGTTTCTGATAACATTAAACGATGAAAAAACACCTGCCTTTCGCGGCTTCTGGTCCGGAGCAGGACTCCACCCTCCGAAGGTCAATATCATTATAAGGAGCAATAAAAAACCGGAGTTGGACGATATAATCAAATATCAGGAGGACTGGATTTCTTATTATGTCAGAGGGTTGCGTTACCTAAATAAGGGAGGGATAAGAGAAACTGAAGTTCTGTGGGAAAAGGCAAGGGAGGTGACAGGCGATAAAGTCATCAAAGATCATATAGAGGCTCATATAGCCTTGCTGAGGGATTTAAAATGAAGAGCAGATATTTTTGTTGTGCTGTGTTATCCCTGGTATTTTTCATTCCGGGATTTGTCTATGCCCAAGGGGAAAAAGCAACTTTTAAAGTAGGCGTTCTTTATTTTGAAAATATTATCAGGCCTGAGAAAGTAACTCCAGGCCAGGCCGGTCTTCACACTGTTGACCCTCAATATGATTATTTAGAGCGGGCTTTAACGGATATGCTGACAACTGATCTGGCTGCATTTCCTCAGGCGCAATTACTGGAAAGAGCCAGGATCGAAAAACTTCTTGAGGAAATAAAGTTCGGCGAGTCAGGCCTGGTTGATGAAAAAACCATCCAAAAACGAGGTTTGGCTGTTGAAGGAGATTTTTTGATATATGGCCGGCTCGATAAAAAGAAGGGAAGGCTTATTGTAAAAACAAAGATCGTGGATATTGCGAAGGGGAAAATACATGCGCTCAAAGAAGTCTCTGGAACAGAAGAAAATGTTCTTATGATAGTAGAGAGCTTGAAGTCTGCGGTCGCCGATTTTCTTGGTCTGGAGCAGGGGACTGGGATTAATGCTTTCAAAATGGAGCGGGAAGGCAGTCTTGCTATTTTGCCTTTTTACAATAATTCAAAGACCAATAAACTCGGGCACCTGAGGCAAGGGCTTCCGGTAATATTTATGGACAAATTTATAAAACTTGGTCGCTTTACGATAGTTGAAAGGGCTATGATTGACAGCGTTATGCAAGAACTTGGCTTGCAGCAATCAGGGCTTATTGATGAAAAGACCGCAGTAAAAATAGGGAAACTCCTCGGCGCAAAATATCTCCTTTTAGGGATGTTCATAGAAAATCATGGGATAATCAGGATTGATATGAGAGTTATCGAGACCGAGACGGGCAGGGCTGCAATCCCGGCAAGTATAACAAGTGAAAATGAGGAAAAGCTTTTTTCTGTAATTGAAATTTTTACAACCCGAGATTTTTTACCCCTTCAATAGTTTTATCGAGGCTCTCCCTGTCTTCAACATTAAATATTATTGCCTCCGGCGATATTCTTTTGACAAGACCCGAAAGAACTTTGCCGGGCCCTGCTTCTATAAATACATTGATTCCCGATTTAACGATTTCTGTGATGGAATCTTCCCATAGGACAGGGCTGTTCAGTTGTTTTACCAAAGCTGCTTTTATTCCATCAACAGTTGTGAGGAATATCGCATCTGCATTGCTGACGATTGGAATTTCCGGTTTTTGCATTTCGATATTTTCGAGGAATAGAAATTCAGAGAGTTTATTTGAGGCCTCGGCCATCAGCTTACAGTGGGAAGGGGCGCTTACAGTCAGAGGTATAGCCCTTTTTGCGCCTCCCTCCTTTGCAAGAGTCATTGCCTCTTCAACAGCCTCTTTTTCGCCTGCTATAACAATCTGACCCGGGCAGTTGTAGTTTGCCGGAGCGACATATCCTGATTTGACGGAGAGGCATATATCATTCAGTTTATCTTTATCCAGTCCGAGGATTGCAGCCATGAGTCCCTTGCCTTCGGGGACCGCCTCCTGCATTAACCTTCCGCGTTTCTCCGTGAGCTTTACCGCATCTTTGAATTGGAAAACAGAGGATGCAACAAGCGCTGAATATTCGCCGAGGCTGTGTCCTGCAACAACAGAGGGCTTTATATCATGCATCTTTAAAGCCGTATAGGCGGCCATGCTCGCTGCCAATAAACACGGCTGAGTCCTGTATGTCTTGTTCAGTTCATCGGCAGGGCCGTTAAAACTGAGATTTGCAACATCATAACCGAGCGCATCGGATGCATCTTTGTAAAGGGCCTTTACTTCGTCGAAATTCTCATATAAATTTTTTCCCATCCCGACATATTGCGAACCTTGCCCTGGAAAAACAAAGGCGATCTTCATGCCCTTGCCTCTTTAATCTTTTTGATGAGCAAGGGGATTACTTCAAAGAGGTCCCCGACAATGCCGAATGTTGCAACATTGAATATCGGAGCATCGGGATTTTTGTTTATAGCGATGATTATGTCGGAGGACTGCATCCCCACAAGATGCTGGACTGCTCCGGAAATGCCGCATGCTATATAAATTTTTGGACATACGGTCTTTCCCGTCTGGCCTACCTGATGGATGTAGGGAATCCAGCCTTCGTCTACCGCCGCCCTTGACGCTGCGACCGTAGCGTCAAGCGTTTCTGCAAGTTCAAAAAGCATATTAAAACCTTTTGCATCTCCAAGACCCCTTCCTCCTGCTACAATGATATCAGCTTCCTGAAGGTTGACCTTGCATTCCGAGGCGTCTTTTACCGTTTCTATCACCCTTGTCCTGCATGCAAGCTTATCGGTTTTGACGGGAATAATCTTGCCTTTTCCGTCAGGGTTGTATTCGCCCTTTTTCATGACCCGCGGCCTCACAGTGGCTATCTGGGGCCGGTTGTTCGGGCAGAGTATTGAGGCCATTATATTGCCTCCGAACGCAGGACGAATCTGACTGAGTTTTTTTGTGTCCCTGTCAATTTCCAGCGCTGTGCAATCAGCTGTAAGACCTGTCCTTAGCCTTGCTGCAACCCTCGGAATAAACGAGCGGCCTATGGGAGTTGCTCCGGCAAGAACGATTTCCGGTTTATGCTCTCTTATTAAATTAATAAGCAGTTTTGAATAGGGTTCATCATTAAATTTTTCGAATATTCTGTCGGGTGAATGATATACTTTATCCGCTCCCCATTTTATTAGTTCCTCTGCTTCATTTTCTGTTGCTCCGAATAAGACGGCGGATAGCTCTGTCTTAAGTTCATCGGCAAGCCTTCTGCCTGCGCCGAGCAATTCCAGCGCAACAGCCGCAACCTTTCCTTCTCGCTGCTCTGCGAATATCCATACCCCTTTGCCCTCCTGAACCTTTTGGGGCTCTGCTTCTTCCTGAACTTCTTTTATCGCTCCTTCAGGACATGCGGTTATGCAGGCCATGCACATCTGGCAGTATTCATTTATAAATGCCTTGCCTTCTTTCAGCTCTATCGCAGTGAAAGGGCAGGAGCTTACGCAGGTCTCGCATCCTGTACATTTATCTCCGGCAACTATTACAGGCATCTGAGCCTCTTTAGTTCTTCAACAAGCCGGCTTACCTGCTCTTCCATATTCCCGTGAAGCATCTTCCTGTCGCCTCTTGCCTCAGGCGCAAATATGTTTTTCACCTGAGTCGGCGAACCTTTAAGTCCGGTGTCTTTTTCGTCTATCCCGATATCTTTGGCGCCGAATTTTTTAATCTCCGCCTTCTTAGCGGCTATCTTGCCTCTTAAAGACGGAAGCCTCGGCGTATTTAATTCCCTTACCACTGTCAAAAGCGCCGGGAGCGGAGCTTCAACTATATCATAGCCTTCATCCATAAGGCGCTGAACCCTGATAGAATCAGGTTTCACTTCCTCTATCTTTCTTATGTATGCAATATGAGGTATGTCCAGGAACTCTGCAATCTCAGGCCCGACCTGCGCGGTGTCGCCGTCTATGGCCTGCTTGCCGCAGATGATTATATCAGCCTTAATCTTTTCTATTGCCTTTGAAAGCGTATATGCGGTTGCCCATGTGTCGGAGCCTGCAAAGGCCCTATCGCTTAAAAGCACTGCGTCATCGGCCCCCATTGATATTACTTCTCTCAAGGCTGTTTCTGCTTGCGGAGGCCCCATTGTAAGGGCTGTGACCTTGCCCCCGGTCATATCCTTTATCTGGAGCCCTGCCTCAATCGCGTGCATGTCATAAGGGTTGATAATCGTGGGAACGCCGTCCCTGATGAGGGTATTGGTCTCAGGGTTGATTCTAACCTCAGCGCTGTCAGGAACCTGTTTTATGCAGACAACAATATTCATTTTTTTGTTTTAAGCCCCGTGATTTAAGATAATGAGCGATACAACTAATAATTATACGATTTTAATATTAAAACTGTAAAGCAGCGTGCATTATTTTCAGCTTATGCAGACGCTTCTGACTTCTTTGTGGTCTGTCTGCCCTTTGAATATCTTTGCGATGCCGTCCTGATAGACAGTCCTCATGCCCTCTTTCATCGCCTGTTCTTTGATTTCCTCGGCCAGCGCCTTTTTCGCAATGAGCGGTTTTATTATCTTTGAGCCTATCAGGAGTTCGTGTATCCCTGTCCTGCCTTTATACCCTGTCTGATTGCACGCATCGCAGCCTTTTGCCCTGTAAAGCATAAGCTTGTCTGTGTATCCTATGCCGAGCTCTGGGAAATAACCTGCGCCGTATGCCTTTACAATGCTGTCGAATTCCTCTTTTGCCGGATGATACGGTTCTTTACAGTTTTTGCATAAGGTGCGCACCAGACGTTGAGCCAATATGCCGAGCAGCGCATCGGCAAAATTGAACGGATCAATTCCCATATCAATAAGGCGCACGACAGTCTCGGCAGCGCTGTTGGTATGCAGCGTGCTGAGGACCAGATGACCTGTCAGAGACGCCTCGATGCCTATTGCGGCAGTTTCATTGTCTCTCATCTCGCCGACCATTATTACATCGGGGTCCGCCCTCAGGAACGCCCGCATCGCCCTTGCAAAATCCAGTTCTATTTTCGGTTTTACCTCAAGCTGGCGCAGCCCGTCCTGGGTTATCTCGACAGGGTCCTCCGCCGTCCATATTTTTACATCAGGTGTGTTTATGTATGAGAGCGCTGAATGAAGCGTGGTTGTTTTGCCGGAACCGGTGGGGCCGACAACGAGGATTATCCCGTAAGGTTTTTCGATAATATCTTTGAAGTTGGTGTAGTTCGATGCGGAGAGATTAAGCGCTTCGAGAGGCATTTTTTCAGTTGAACCGAGGATTCTCAGCACTGCGTCTTCCCCGCCTACCGTAGGCAGCGTCGCTACGCGGAGTTCAACAGGTTTGTCTTTATAAAAGAATTTAATCTTGCCGTCCTGGGGCAGCCTTTTTTCGGCTATGTCGAGGTTTGCCATTATCTTTATTCTTGAGATCATAGCCTTGCTGTGTGTTATCGGCACTTCGAGGTGCTTGAAGCATACGCCGTCAACCCTGAAACGTATGGTCGTTGCCTTCTTGCCTTTACTCGGCTCGACATGAATATCCGATGCGCCCTTTTCGTATCCATCTATAATTATCTGATTGACAAGCCGCACAATTGTGCTTTCATTTTCATCAATTGTCTCTCCAGCCTCTACTTCGGTTTCACTCGCATCTTTCACATTCATCTCGGCAAGGATGTCCGAGAGCGATCCCGGAGCTATGTCTCTGGAATCCATTTCGAGGGTTTGGAGAAATTTAAGGATGTCGTCTTTTAAGGCTACCTGGTATTCGATTTCCTTTGCCCTGATGAGGCTCTTAACTTCTATGACCTTCGGGTCCTTGGGATTGTCAATTAGTATTACCGCCTTATTTGCAGTAACCGACAGCGGAACCCATAATGCCTTTTTCAGGTATGACAAATTTGTACCCTTAAGCAATTCTCTCGGAATAAATAAGTTGGTGCTGTATTCAACGAACTTGCATCCGTAAAATTGGCTTAATGAGGCGCCGATATCCTTTTTCTTTACCTTGTAGTTTTCCATAAGGATTGTCTCGACATCTTTTTTCTGCTCCCGCGCAGCTGCCATGGCCGCCTTCAATTCATTGTCCGTAATTATGTTATGACTTATCAGATAGTCGAAACGGGTTGTGTGAATCATCTTGAACTGGTTTCTGAAGGCAATGCCCAATACCCGCGCAATTTCAACAATGACCTTCTCGTCTACTTTGCCGAACGCAGCCGCATTTTTCTTATTGATAAGTTGTATAACTCCGAGGAGCTTGTTTTCAAAGGGTATGGGCGCAGCCAGCACCTGTTTTGTCCTGAACCCTGATTTTTCATCCCAGCTTTTATCGAAATTCAGCCGGGCGTCTATTTTCGCCAGTTCTGCATCGT
>SCSY01000160.1 GCA_004298625.1 Nitrospirota bacterium
AATAACAATGCAAATAACAATAACAATGCAAATAACAATAACAATGCAAATAACAATAACAATGCAAATAACAATAACAATGCAAATAACAATAACAATGCAAATACTAACGCCAATGAAAATGAAAATGAAAACGAAGATGAAAACGAAAATGCAGTAAGGCTCGCCGCCCTCAGGCAGAGGCAAAAACAGAGGAGATCAAGCGGCCTGTTCTCTTCAATTGTTGATATTTTGCCGGTATCTTCATTCCTTAATCTCGACAAGAATACCAGCAAGTTCAGAGGGTCTGAATCCGAATGGAAAAATGCCGCCCTGAGATTCAAGGGAAATACCTATAACCTGAAGACAGAGTATTTTCTGAACCTGGATTACAATGAGTGGAGCAGCGGAAGCGCACAACATAGGGGGCGCGGCTTAGACCTGACTACAACGACGAGATTAAAATGGAAATTTTTCCAGAAAATGGAAAACCATGCGTATTACAGGAAAAATGATATAAGGGCCTACAGCCTTTCTTCTAATCTTACCGGCGGAATGAAAAAATGGAGCTATGCGCTTCATGGAGATGTTTCCCGCGCTCAATCTTCAGCTCCGAGGCAATACAATCTTAGCGGTAATATTTCCCGCGGGCATGCGCTCCAGTTCAAGGGAGTGAATCTGTCTTATAATTATGGAGCCGGCGTGGAACGCAGGATGAACGCCAAGGACCAATATAAGAATGATTATTTCTTAAGAGGCGACGCCTCAGCCTTCAGGCATTTTGGAAAGAGCACGGACTGGAATTCGAGGCTTGGAATAATTAGCGGCACTTTAGGGACTACGCTTAATTTTGAGACAGGCATAAGTTATACCTTCAGGCCGCGCAAGGGACACACTGTCAGCATCGAAATTGACCCGCTAAACAAAAGCCTTAAGACGCGGACGATTAAACCCCAGGTTCCATCAGGATGGGATTATGTTCTCAGAACCGGATACACGTTCGGGCTTACAAAAAATACAGGCGACAGAGGCGCTTCGGGCACGACAGCAACAGGTGCCGTGGGAGGCACGACGCGCAGTCAGCAAAAGGCTGTTACACTGCACAGGGCAAGCCTGAATCTGAATGTATATGTGGGGAGATTTAGCCTCTCATCAGATGCTTATTATGTATATGCCCCTAATATCAGCAGGAATTTCAGTTGGAATAATGCGTTATATACAACTGTAATGGGAAAGATCGGCCTTACCATAGGCACAGGGTATACCCTGGATATGCCTGAAGGAAGGACCAAAACAAAGAACTACACCCTATACAGCCGGCTTACTTCTAAGATATCGAGGACCGGAACCCTGAGCGTTAACGCAAACTACACAAAAACAACTCCGGGCAATTCTACCATACTTGAAATTACTCCGACTGTGGGCTGGAGATGGCGCACTGTGTTTGTGGACCTGGATATAACGCTTAAAAAGGAAAAAACATCGGGCGGCAATAAGTTAACGGAAAGGAGAGTAATGCTGAGGGTGACAAGACCGTTTAAGATATTATAAAAGAAGCGAATAGCGTGTAGCGGGTAGGGGAAAACGCATAAAATTAATAATTGCAAAAGATGAGCAAAAATAATATAAATGATAAAGGGGTTGGAATGAAGAATGGAATCAGGATTTTACTAACGGCGATATTGGTTTTGTCTTTCTACACGCTATCCGCTACTCGCTACACGCTGTGCTTTGCTGAGGAACAGAAGCCGGAATCGGCCCTCAACGAGATTGCAGTTTCCGTTAATGGGGAGAATATATTGGAGGCGGAAGTTAAAATGGCGCTTAACAGGCTGATCCCTGCAAGCACTTTCCACGGCCGGGTATCGAGCGAAAAGATGGAAGAGCTCAGAAAATCCGCGCTTGCTTCACTGATTGAAGGGGAACTGCTTTATCAGGAAGGAAAAAGACGCGGCATTAGCGTTAAAAAATCAGAAGTGAAAGAGGTTGTTGATAAAAATAAAGCGGCCTTTAAGAAGAAGAAAGATTTTTATAATGCGCTTGAAAAAATGGGGCTGACAGAGGAGAGTTTCAAGAAGCTTATAGAAAAAGGGTTTGTTGCGAGGGATTTGTTAAAACAGGAACTGGAAGATAAAATAAAGTTGTCGGAGGCAGACCTGGAAGACTATTATAATAAAAACAAGGGCAAGTTTTTTTCGCCCAACAAGATAAGGCTGAGGGAGATATTGATAGGCGTTTCTCCCACTGCCACGCAGGAAGAACGGGAAGAAAAAAAGAAGAAGGCGGAAGATTTGCTTAAGAAGATTAAGGCAGGCGGGGATTTTGCCGAACTTGCATATAATTATTCCGAGGATGATTTCAGGGTAAAGGGCGGCGACCTGGGAATGTCTCATAAGGGCAGGCTTTTGCCGGAACTCGAGGAGGAGGCCGAGTCGCTTAATATCGGCGAGGTAAGCGGGCTGATAGAGACGATAAGCGGTTACCATATAATAAAACTGGAAGAACAAGAACCGGCAAGGCAGCTTGCTTTTTCCGAGGTGAAAGATTCCCTTAAGAAAGAACTTGAGTCCAGGAGGTATAATGAGGCAAAAGAGGCTATAATAAAATCGTTGAAGGAAAAAGCTAATATAAAGATTTATTAGTTGAGAAGGCATAATAATCAAAGGGGGCTAAATTTAAATGAAATCTTTAAATAAAAGTTACAACAGGTTCGGCTTGAAACTTATTATCCTTTTTGCGCTTATTTTTATAATAGGTTGCGCTCCTGTTTACAGGGCCAATATTGACTATACCGCGAGCGAGGGTATTCTCTGGCCGGGACAACCTGAAAAGCCGAGGATAAAATACCTGTGGAGTCTTTATTCTTTAGCCCCGCAGATGTCTTTCGCGGATTTTCTTGCCGGCGGAGGAGATCCCTCAGACCCGAAGACCAGCCTGGCCCTGCTGACTCCCAACAGCGTTTATTTTGAAAATGACAGGCTTTACATAGCCGACACCGGAGCCATGAGGGTTACTGTTGTAAACACAAAGACAATGGATATTCTTCAGGTAGGCGTAGACGGCAAGGGCGAACTGGAGTATCCTGTGGGCGCAATTGCCGATAAGGCAGGGAATATATATGTGGCGGACTCGGACCTTCGCAAGGTTCTTGTCTATGACAGGGATGGAAAATTCATCAAAAACTTTTCCACTATCAATTTCCAGAGGCCGACAGGGCTTGCGTATGACAGGGAAAGAGAAGTCATATATGTTGTGGACACGCTTGATCATAAGGTATACGGCATTGGCAGCGACGGCAATGTAAAGCTGAGTTTCGGCAAAAGGGGCGACGGCAGCGTAGAATTTAACTATCCCTCCCATATAAGTGTGGGCGCAAACGGAAGGCTTTGTGTTTCCGATTCGTTAAATTTCAGGATACAGTGTCTTGACCGGGAAGGGAGATTAATTTTCAAGTTCGGTTCGGCAGGGGACTCCTATGATAAATTTGCAATCCCAAAAGGAGTTGCCGAGGACAGTGAGGGCAATATCTATGTGGTGGATTCCCTTCAGGATATGGTAAAGATATTTAACCGGGATGGGAGGCTTTTGTTGTTTTTCGGGGAAAAGGGGAGTAGCCTGGGGATGTTCTGGCTTCCGACCGGCATATTTATTGATAAGGATGATAAAATATATGTAGCTGACGCCTATAACCACAGGGTTCAGGTGTTTCAGTTTTTGGGAGGCAAATAATGCTTAAAAAAGTTCAGAAGGCAAACAAGTTTCAAGAGGTTCGAGTAGTGGCTATTGCAACTATTTTAGCTATTGCAACTTTTGCAACTTCTATTGTTTTTGCCGGCATAACAGGCACAAAACACGACCTGTCTACAAGCGGCCCGGGGACCATAAAAGCTGCGGCCGGAGGTGTTACCCAGAAATGTGTCTTCTGCCATACGCCTCATTCATCAAGCAAAGAAGGGCCTTTGTGGAATCATTCGCTCAGCAGCGCAACTTATGTTGTATATACCAGCCTTACGATGCTTACCATACCCAGTCAGCCGGACTTCGGTTCAAAACTTTGCCTTGGCTGTCATGATGGGACAGTAGCCCTGGGTCTGCTCGTTAATACACCCGGCAGCGAGGCAAATCCTGTTGCAATGACTCAGACTTATATGCCTGCAGGCGCAACCGGATATATGGGCACAGATCTAACAAACAAGCATCCTGTGTCAATTGTGATAAATGGTCCATTTATTACTGCTAAACAAGCCCAGTGTGCGCCCCCCCCGGCTGGCCTGGGCACTACGGGGGTTCAATACCCCGCTGCCTCCAGCCCTGTAAAGCTCTATAAGACAGGTAATACGTATGGCGGAGAGGGAGGAAACGGCGTTCAGTGCAGGAGCTGTCATGACCCGCACGATGATGTGGGTAGCTGGAGGTGTTTTCTTGTACATGTGCCTGGAATAAACTGTACAACTTGTCCGTGTGCCCCTGCTTTAAATCCATTAGCGCCATTAGGCAGTAATCCGGATGCGCTGTGTGCTGAATGCCATTATACTTGTCTGTAAAGAAGGTAAAGGGATGAAGGTGAGATTTTTAGAAAAGGTATAAAAATTTCATTAAATTGTGCTTGTTGGAGGTAATGATGAAGAAATATCTTTATATCCGAGTTGCTTTTAGTTTTTGGGTTTTCTTGTGTTTGCTGTATCCATGTTTTTCATGGGCTGATGCAGTTCCTCTGACCGATGACCTTTTGGCAAGCGAAGGGTTTGGTGGATGGTTCCCCGACATAGCCATGAATGAAAAAGGAAAGGTTATTGTTGTAGGCGGAAGTTCAGATGGCCTGGGAATCTGGGCGCGCATTTACAGTCCTGACGGCAAACCAACAACCGAGCCTTTTCTCGTGAATGAAAATACTGCAGCTAACCGGAGATGGCCGCGGGCTGGAATGGATGCTCAAGGAAACTCTGTTATTGTTTGGTATTCTTCTGACCGCGGTAATGGCGGTAATATGCGTGCCCGCAGATTTGGACCAGATGGGGTTCCGATAGGATCTGAATTTGGGGTCGGTAGTATGTTTTCCTTCCCTTCTTTTTGTGGTCCCAGAGTAGCTGTTGCTCCAACAGGCCATTTTGTTGTGACATGGGAGCACGGATTAGGAAAGGTTGGTGGTCGCATTTATGGTCCTGACGGCAGCCCCATTACCGGAGTATTAGAGGTATATTCATACTGGAGTGCAATGTTTTTTCATCAGACTATGCCTGATGTATCTGCTTCAAAGGACAGGTTTGTCTTTGTGTGGCGGGAACCAAGAACTATTGCGGGTCCAGGTGTATATGCAAGGATAGTTGACTTTAATGGGAATTTCTTAACTGGAAAAGTCAAGGTCAATGAAAATAATATGACAATTTACCCTGGACCTTCTGTTGCTATGGACAGAGAAGGTAATTTTACGGTTTCATGGGAGAGTGCGTATGAAGGTGATCTTAATGTTTATGCCAGGCGATTTAATCCTGATGCCGCGCCTATTACATCTGAATTCAGGGTAAATACTTACTTAACAGATTCTCAGTGGCATCCATCTGTTTCAAGAGATCCTGATGGACATGAAATTATTACATGGACGAGTGCTGCACAGGATGGAAGTTCTTCTGGAGTGTTTGCCCAGAGATATGATATTGATGGAACTCCCATCAAGGGAGAGTTTCAGGTTAACAGTAACACATTGGGATCTCAAGGTAGGCCAAGGGTTGCTATGGCAGGAAAGGAGCGTTTTGCAATAACATGGCTGGGACATCTTCCTGGTACAATATACCCATGGCATCATGATGTTTGGGTGAAGTTTTTTGGTCCTGAATCAAATCAAATTCCCCTTGCCAATGCAGGTCCTGACCAGACTATTCAGCTTCAATCATGTTCAGGTTCAACCGTAACACTTGATGGTTCGGTATCCCAGGACCCGGATGGCGATGCGTTAACATATACATGGACGTGGGATGGCGGAAGCGCAGATGGTGTTAATCCGGCTATTGCTTTTCCTTATGGCCTTACCACAGTAACCCTCATTGTTGATGACGGCAAAGGCGGCGCTTCGAGCGATACCGTAGATATAAACATAGTTGACACAATAGCGCCGTCACTCGATGTTTCTATTAATCCGAGTGTTATATGGCCGCCGAATCATAAATATGTAAAAGTTGTTCCGTCCGTAAATGTAAACGATGCATGTGTCGCTGCTGTAAATGTGGAACTTGTATCGGCAACGAGCAGCGAACCTGACAATGGATTGGGAGACGGAGACACTGCAAACGATATCATGGTTAATACAGATGGAACGATTTCCCTGAGAGCCGAAAGGTCCGGAACAGGAAACGGAAGGGTCTATATGATAACCTATAAGGCAACAGACTTTGCAGGCAATGCGACTGTTTCATCGGCGACGGCAATTGTGCCTCATGATATGGGTAAGTAAAATTTTTTACAAGTATGAAGGAGGGGTGATAATAATGCATAAAAAGATTTTAATAATATTGGCTGCGCTGCTGCTGCCTGCTGTTATTTTTGCAGCAGAGGAAAAAGGCACTCATCTCGACAAAACAAAGGTTAAGTTCGGAGGCTGCTCATCGTGCCACGATGTATCAGGCAAAAGCAAGACAGGGCTGTTAAAGGGGCGTGTAGTGGATTTGTGTCTGAGGTGTCATGGCCCCTCAGGCAGACCTGAAGAGAGGGCTAAAACCAATATATTCACCCTGTTGATGAAAAGGTCCAACCATCCCATTATAGATACGGCAAAATATCATATACGCAATGAAGAGCTTCCTGAGAAAGATCCGGCAATGCCGAGGCATGTCAGTTGTGAGGACTGCCATCACGCGCACATGACAAGTTCGCGCAACAGGTTGGCATGGATAAGGGGGACATCCCTTTCAGGCGCAAAAAAGAGGGCGGAAAAGGAAGCGGAGGTATGCTATAACTGCCATTCGGACAGCATAAATCTTCCTTCTTCGACTTCCAATATGAGATTTCAGTTTGACCCGGCAAATGCGTCTTATCATCCTGTCGAAAGGGTTGCAAAAGGCAGGAGCAGGAGCCTTTATAGGGAGCTTCCTCAGGGGAGTTTTATAACTTGTACGCAGTGCCATGAACCTCACGGCTCTGATTATCCTCCTCTGCTCCGGGTGAACTATAACACGGCAGACGGAGCCGAAAGCCTCTATGCCTATGAATTGTGCTATACCTGCCATAACCGCGACAGCATTCTTTCAAACGAGAGCTTCAGGGGCAGCCAGTCTGGCGATTACGGTCATAAGGAGCATATAGTCTATCAAAAGACCTCGTGCTTTACATGCCATGCCTCGCACGGCAGCAGCGCGAATCCTCATCTGATA
>SCSY01000339.1 GCA_004298625.1 Nitrospirota bacterium
CTTTCACTTGCACTCGAGTTTCTGATAGGCGCCGATATTCTCAAGACTGCAATCTCGCCTTCGTGGCAGGACATCGGCCAACTCGCTGCTATCGTTGGAATACGGACCATATTAAACTTCTTTCTCACAAGAGAACTGAAACAGATGGAACTCGGTTCGATAAGGGAGAAAGACGTTCGTGGAGGTTAAAGAAGGAAGCAGCATTGTCTGCAAGGCAGTATCTGCTGAACCGAAAATAATGGATGAACCGATTAACATCATAGGCGCCGGACCTGCGGGCTTGACAGCAGGCATCGTCCTTCGCAAACATGGCTTTCCAGTTAAGGTTTTTGAGATGTCCCCTGAGGTGGGTCATCGCTTAAACGGTGATTTTCAGGGACTTGAAAACTGGAGTTCTGAGAAAGATATAACCGACATCCTTAAAAGTGTGGGCATTGAGATAAATTTTCTCTGTGAACCATATTATGGAGGCTTGGTCTATGCGCCTGAGATGAAGCCGGTAGAAATTAAATCCGACAGGCCGATATTTTATCTCGTCAAAAGGGGAATGATGCCCGGCACGCTTGATATGGGGTTGAAGGAACAGGCTTTGTCTGCCGGAGTGGAAATCCTTTTTAATCACAGACTCGATAAATTTGAAGGAAAGGCTATCGTGGCAACGGGTCCAAAAGGCGCTGATGCAGTAGCAGCAGGCATAACCTTTACAACCTCGATGAAGGATCAGGCGGTTGTGATACTTGATGATAATATCGCTCCAAAAGGTTACGCATATCTTCTTGTAAATCAGGGTTATGGAACTATGGTAACCGTTCTTTATAGAGAATACAGAAAAGAATATGAATGCTTTGAAAGAATGATGAAGTTTTTTAAGGGCAATATGGATATGGATATTAAAAATGAAAAGAGATTCGGATGCTACGGGAATTTTTTTATATGGGACACACAGGTTCATCATAGCAAGCTTTATGTTGGGGAATCTGCCGGTTTTCAGGATGGTCTGTGGGGATTTGGAATGAGGTATGCGATATTGTCAGGTTATCTTGCTGCAAAAAGTTTAATAGAGGATTCTGACTATGATATGCTTTGGCAGAGGGAGTTGAGACCGATGCTGGAGACTTCTCTCATTAACAGATTTTTGTTTGAAAGAATCGGGCATCACGGCTACAGATACCTGATAAAGAAATTTGCCAACGGCAATCCCTGCGATTTTCTCAAAAAGCATTACAATTATTCTTTTTTTAAACATCTGTTGCTGCCGATTGCACGGAAGAAATACGAGAGCAGGGTTAAAGACCAGAACTGCAACCATGAAAACTGTACATGTGTCTGGTGCAGGTGCGGGGCAAAGATATGTCCGTAGTTGTCAAAGAGGGGAAAACATGAGATGATTACAAAGACAGATGGAGAAGCTGAATATAAACCTGAAGTATAGGAAAAGGAGGAAAAAGATGAAAAAGTTGCTGATTGTTTGGGCAGTTCTGTTTGTATTTAGTGGTTCGGTATATGCACAGATGGGCGGCGGTATGTCGGGAGAAAAGAAGGGGGAGATGAAACAGCAGGGCATGATAGGGCGTGAAGGAATGATGAGCGATAAGATGATGGACGATATGATTGGTTTGACGAAGCAGATGTCGGATATGATGGGGCAGATGTCTGTAATGATGAAGGATATGCCAAAGCACGAGATGAAGCAGATGTCGGATATGATGAAGATTATGTCAAGGCAGATGATGGAGATGGCAAGAATGATGGACAGGGCTTCCAGGTCGGAACAAAGGATGAAGATGATGCAGGAAAAAATGATGAAGATGAAAAATAAAATGTCCGAAATGGAGATAAAAAAGTAGAGCTGGGGGAGTTTAGGCCTAATGGAAAAAATTTTTCTTAATGTAGGCAAGACGTTCTGTGAAGAATGCTCTCTGGCCTTAAGAAGGTTTGTAGGTCGCATGGAAGGGGTTGAGTCCATTGATGTTGAAGAAGGGAAGATTGCGATTGCCTTTGATGATTCAAAGATAACAAAAGAAGCGCTCTTAAAGATAACAGGAGACAGCATAGAGAAGCTGGGCTATAAGTTAATCTAATAGAAAAGGAGGAAGAAGATGAAAAGATTGCTGATTGTTTTGGCAGTCCTGTTTGTTTCCAGTATTTCAGCTCATGCCCATATGGAGGGTATGATGGGTGAAGGAATGATGCCGATGATGGATAAATGCCAGCAGATGATGAAAACGCCGGGTGGCGGAATGGCGATGCAGGACATGATGCAGATGATGATGAATATGATGGACATGCAGGAAAAGATGATGATGGGCGTCAAGCCTTCCGAGAAAAAGAAGATGATGATGGACATGAGGCAGATGAGAGAAAGGATGCAGAAAATGATGCCGATGCAAATGGGTATGATGATGGGAACGGATGCTCCTCAGGAGAAACTTAAATGCGCCGAGCAGTGGCTTAAAAAAGCAATTGACCTTCACGAAGTGCA
>SCSY01000161.1 GCA_004298625.1 Nitrospirota bacterium
GCCAGCAAGAGGATAAGGGATACGATTGGAGGCGGAATAGGGATATTTAATACTGTTCCTTCCTTTACAACAGGAATCTTAAAGAGCCCTTTTGATATGGGAAAATCATAATCAAGGTTCTGATTTACCGGTACAAAGAGAAGCGTAATATAATATATAAGCACATTAAACTGGGTGAAGGCATATTCCCTTGGTGATATGCTCCGAAAATCAAAATCGGTTGAGCCTGCCTGCTGCCCGCTTGTAATTAGCTCTCTGCCCTGAACGCCAAAACCGACCGTAGAGCCGCCCGGGGTCTCCTGAAGGCCTGGAAGCGACCTTGTTACAAAAAAAGCAAGCATCCCAATGAGAACAAGATATAGCGGCAGCCTTGCCGCTACTTTCTTCATAGCGCCTTTAGCAAGAAAACACCAGTCATAGAGAAATACAAGAGCAGGAAGCGTTATTGCCATTTCCTTGGAAAAGAAACCGAGCAGATACGAGACAGCTACTGCTCCGTAAAATAATACCCTTGCATAAACCTTTGCTGCCTCCGAGCCTTTTATAAACAGTAAAAGGCTCGTTAGCATGAACATGGAAGCAAGTATTTCCGCCCTCTGGACAATATATGTTACGGCTTGGGTCTGAATAGGGTGAACTGCAAAAAGAAGGGCAGTATAGACAGCTATCCTCTTTGCCTTTTCTCTAAGGCTATCTAACTTGCTGAGTGTTAGAAAAACCAGGAAATATACCAATACGCCGTTTGTTATGTGTATAGCCAGGTTTACGATGTGATAGCCAACGACATTGAGCCCGCCTAAGGCATAGTTTAGGGCAAACGTAGCCCTTACTATGCCGCGACTGCCCTGTAGTATCTGCGGTAGATTATTTAAGTTCCTTATTGCATAGTCCTCGAGTATGCTTCCGGTGTCGTCAAAGTGAAAAGTGGCACGGAATGTATTTGAATACACGAGAAATGTTGATACCGCAATCAGTAAACCCGCGAGAAGATGAAATCTTCTGCCTTCAAACATCCTTTTTGAAAGCGCTGTATCCATATTAGACCCCAAAAACTCCTTCTATCTTTATGCCCGATGTGCTAAAATTATGGCAAACTAACTTTGCAAAGTCAAATTCATTCAATGGAGTATATACCATGAGATTCATAGGTCTTGATGCAGGTTCGGTAAGTGTAAAGCTTGTTCTGCTCGATGAAAAAGGCAGAAAGCTCGACGGTCATTATGTCCGGCATAAGGGACATCCGCTCAAAATTGCGTTTGAATTGCTAAGCTCGGAACTCGGAACTCGGAACTCGGAACTTTCTTTATCCATCACCGGCTCTGCAGGCAGGCTTATCGCCTCGGTTCTGGGCATAGAGCCTGTTAATGAACTCGTTGCTCAGTCCTATGCGACAAAAAAACTATTCCCGCATATAAAGACAATCATCGAGCTTGGCGGCGAGGACTCAAAGCTTATACTGCTTGGGGAAAGCGCAGTAAAGGAGTTCTCGATGAATTCGGTCTGCGCCGCAGGCACAGGTTCGTTCCTGGACCAGCAGGCAGAAAGGCTGCGCCTTACGATCGAGGAATTCAGCGACCTGAGCCTCAAATCAGAAAAGCCCCCCAGGATTGCAGGGAGGTGCAGTGTTTTTGCAAAGTCAGACATGATCCATCTTCAGCAGATTGCAACACCTACCGAGGATATTGTTGCAGGCCTCTGTTTTGCCGTTGCAAGAAATTTCAAAGGCTCGATCTCCCGAGGAAGAAAGATAGAAACACCTGTCTCATTTCAGGGAGGGGTAGCTGCAAATAAGGGAATGGTCAGGGCCTTCAGGAGTGTCTTTGAACTTGATGAACTTTTTGTGCCGCCTGACTTTAACCTGATGGGCGCATTTGGCGCTGCGTTTAAAGATATGGATGAAGGCAGGAAAAATTCATTTGAAATAAAAAAACTTGAGGACTTCATAAAATCAGAAAAACCTCCTGAAGCGGGCTATAAGCCGTTAATAACAAAAGGAGATGATTTTTTTGAGAGACACATGCCCGGCAGTCAGCAGTCAGCAGTCAGCAGTCAGCAGTTCGGAATCAGCCCACCCCCTCCCTTGCCCTCCCCCTCGAGGGGGGAGGGCAAGGGAGGGGGTGAACGCATCCCGGCTTATCTCGGAATTGACATAGGCTCGATAAGCACAAACCTTGCTGTTATTGATGAAAAGGGAAATCTTCTCGCCAAAAGATACCTCATGACTGCAGGAAGACCTATAGAGGCCGTAATGCAGGGGCTCAGAGAAATAGGAGGGGAGATTGGAGATAAGGTTGAGATAATGGGCGTCGGCACAACCGGTTCAGGCAGATACATGATTGCCGATTACGTGGGCGCCGACATCGTGAAAAATGAGATTACCGCGCAGGCAACCGCAGCTGCATTCATTAATAAAAATGTGGATACAATCCTTGAGATAGGTGGACAGGACTCGAAATATATAGCTCTCAGGGACGGTGTTATTGTTGATTTTGAGATGAACAAGGCCTGCGCCGCAGGCACAGGCTCATTCCTTGAAGAGCAGGCTGAGAAGCTCAGCATCTCCGTAAAAAACGACTTTGCAACCCTTGCTTTTTCCTCTGAAAACCCGTGCCGGCTTGGCGAGAGGTGCACTGTTTTCATGGAGAATTCCCTCATGTCGAATCTCCAGCGCGGGGCCGATAAAAATAACCTTCTTGCAGGCCTGGCATATTCAATTGTCCAGAACTACATAAACAGGGTTGTTGCCGGAAAAAAGATCGGCGAAAACATATTTTTTCAGGGCGGTGTTGCATTCAATAAGTCAGTTGTCGCTGCCTTTGAAAAATATCTCAATACAAAAATAACCGTTCCCCCGCATCATGATGTCACTGGAGCAATCGGCATGGCTCTGATTGCAAGAGATCATATGAAAAATCAGAAATCAGAAGTCAGAAGTCAGAACACCCCCTCCCCATCCCTCCCCCCTCGAGGGGGAGGGATGGGTGGGGGGGAAATTACCCCGAACTCTCGCCTCAGCGAGTCGCCGAAGGAGACCAAATTCCAAACTTCTTTCAAAGGTTTCGAACTTTCAAAGCAGTCATACAGCGTGTCTTCTTTCGAATGCAAAGGATGTCCAAATGTATGCGAGATTAACAGGGTAAAGATCGAGGGCGAAGAAGGACATCTTTTTT
>SCSY01000162.1 GCA_004298625.1 Nitrospirota bacterium
ACGACAGATATTTCTCATCCAGCCTGTTTGTCGTGAGCATCTCATGGAGGATAAGCTTTCTTATATTTATCCCAAGCCTCCCCTGAACATCTTCCGGCTTTAGGAATACATGTTTTTTCATTCCTTCGGAATTTTTTATCTTGTGAAGGCTGAAATACGGCACCCCCTCTTTTTCAAGGATATCGTCGCCGGCTTCATGGAAGGTCAGAAATGCAACGTTAAGGCCTTCTTCATCCCTGAGCCGCTTTGCAATCGGGACAAAGAAGACAACTTCCTGGACAGCCATTATCGCAAAAAGAATATCAACCTTCATTTTTTCTCCAACATTTATTATATCTTTTTTCAAGGATATTATTCCCGAAATTCTTGGGAATATGGGCTACTTCAATCTGAGGACCAGTACTTTATTCCGGGAGTTAAGCAAGACCTCGAAATATGGAAAGACATATCTCTTTAAGTATTCGTCGCTGAAAGCTGCGTTCATGGGATAATAACCGACCTCTCCGTTGGGAAACGTGCTGCCATCCTCATCGCTCCACGCCCATATCACTGTCTTTTCATTTAATATCCAAATAATATTCGATATAAAATCATCATGCCCCCAACCAAGCTCGTCGCCGTCTGCGCCGTGATCTTTTGGCAAGCCCGTAAGTCTATGTAGCGCATATCTCGCCTCAGGCATAGCGCCCTTATAACGCCGGGCAAAATCGTCGAGTCTTTCAATAATGCGCCCGGCCTTCCCCGGATCAAAAGCCTTGTCGGCCTTATCCTGTGGGAATGCCTCTCTCAATGTTGCCCTTATGTCTTTAACATAAACCGGCAGCATGAACTGGCCTAAGTTCTCAAACGTATAATAACCGTTAATGCCTGTTCGGGCCTCGAATATGCCGAGCGTAAAGGGATCGGAGAACAATATGGCCTTTGGCGAGTCGAGCATATCGCCAAGGTCCTCCGCTGTCTTGAGTTCAAGTCCGGTATAATGCGCAATAACCCCGGAAGCCGGCAGTTCAGGGCCGTACGAATTAAAGTAAATTTTTGCCATAATATTGAACTTGTCAATCATCACTCCGGAGAAGATGAGAACGAGCGCCAAGACAAGCGCTATGGGTTTCGTTTTCCTGCGCACAAAAAACAGCGTAACGAATGCGATAAGCATAAGGGCAATTAATATACCGGTGAGGGGCGACAACGCCTTAACATACGCACTTATATCGCCGTCCTTCATCGGTATGCGATACAGCACCTGCGCTGCAAGGGTATAGATAAGCATAGCGGCAGGGATTATAAGTGTACGGGCAGGCTGCCTGCCTGTCAATGAATATCCCTCGCAATAATTTTTGAGCAATAATGCAGCTAACCCAATGAACAGGAGCGATGGGAATGGAAGGAGCCTGTGTATGCGGGGGAGCGGACTGTAGTAAAACACCATAACCAGCAGGAATGACACGAGGACAAAGAGCAATGGGCTCATGTCGTACTCTACTAACCTCATAGTGCGGCTGTCGCGCCTCTTTAAGAATAATCCCGCAGCAAGAAGAATAAGCAGGCCATGGACTGCAAACGGCATGAACCTGAGCCATTCTGCTGTCACCGCTTTCAGCCCCTCGTTTTCGCTTATCCGCTCCCCGACAATAGACATACTGACCGGGTTTAATAAATCTACAAGACGTCCAAAAATAGAAGGTTGGAACTTTAATATTATGTAACCAAGGCCGATACCCAAAACAGGGATAAGGAGAGAGTAGAAAAAGAGCTTTTTCATAAACAGCTTCTTTACTGCAGTCCCATTCTTAATCTCCATCCTGAAGAAAACAAAATATATGCCGTATAACACAAGCATCAGGGGCATATAGAGCGATGCGGCCCTGTGATAAGGAGGGGCTATGTAAAGAACGAGGACTATGACTGCATAGCTTAATATCCTTAAGGCGTTCAGGTAGGATGCTGCCAGCAGGAACGCAAGAAACACAAGAAGATAAGGCAATATCGTTCCATCAAAAGAGGGCGTTCTCCTAAGCTTATAAAATATCAAAGATAGGGCTGCGAGCGCAACAAGCTCGGCAAATAAAGGAATTGCGCGGCTCTTATCTTTGTTGAGGCTGACAAGCATTGAAAAAAATACAAGAGCGAGCCCGGTAATAAATGTGTTATTGGTCATGGAAAAACAGATGCTCACAAGCCCAGCGGCAAGCCCCATAGATACATTCAGCGTCAACCGGTCGCTGATGAACGACGATAGGAAGCAGTAATAACACAGGCTGATGAAGACGCATAGATAAGCAGGCAGTATCCACTGGCCGTTAATCAGGTCGAATCCGTAGAAACGGTGAAGCAATCCCGATGCCACCTGAAGGATCGGCATATACGTGTTGCCGGTGGCAATATTCAGGATATTATATTTCGAGAACTCCAGGGCGCCCTTCATGAAATGCGTCTCCATAAAGATATCCCTCAATGGGAACGGCGAGAAATATATATAGTTGAAATAATACGCGAGGGCAAGGACCGGCGATATTAATAAAACAGAGCCGGCAGCCTGTCGGGTGCCAGTATCGGTTAATAACTCTCTTGTCCTGTAAAATCCAGCCATGGATAACATATAAAACATTAGATACACAGGACTGAAAAGCGCGGCCAGCATATCCCGGTTGTTGAGCTCGGTATAACCAAGCGTGATTAATGAGAATCCGAGAAACGCTGAAATCAGAATCAACCGAAGCCCGCCGATAAAACCGACAAGCTTAGTGTGAGTTCTGAAAAGAGAGAACAAAAACAGGCCAAATCCCGTGGGAACGAGAAAATACAAAGGCGCAATAAGGATGTCCTTTGCAAAAGAGTCGGCTCTATAAAAAAAGAAAACGCTGGTCAGCGCGTAATAAAGAATTATAATACTGTAAATGATGTTATCTTTTTTCAAGACAATACACCGATTGACGTTTAATAGAGGAAGAATCCGGCAGGATCATACATAACTCTTGAGTAATTTTAAAACACTCTCTTTATCTTCCTTATCCACTATCAGAGCAAAAACTATCAGGAAATAAACAGCCACGCCTAAAAGACCGGCAAATATATTTTTAAAAGAGAGAAGTATAACTCCCAGTGCTGCTGTTAATAATATCGGTGCAATCACGATATTCTTTAAATAGCCGGTTAAGGAGATCGAAAATTCTTTCAACATCTGATACAGATATCCCGCCGAGACTATTGATGAACCTATCAGCGTCCCGACAACTACGCCATAAACTCCTATTTTCTGA
>SCSY01000163.1 GCA_004298625.1 Nitrospirota bacterium
ACTTAATGATTCCTCTGGAAGAACTCCCTGAGCGCCTTCAATCAATGACCTCAGTCGAGCGATGGCCTTTTCAGCTTTTCTTATCCGCCTCAGCGCAGGCAGTTTGACCGTCTGAATCGGCGTCATTATATGGCATTCACATGTAGGACCCCTCAGCCAATTGATCATAAGAAGCAGGAACAAAAGCCCTGCCATAATATAAAAGAACCCGGCCCATCCTCCATGGACCCATAAAGCGGGCATTAAAAAAATTATCAAGAATATTCCGAAGCCAAGATTAAACACCTTTCCCTTTATTGTTTTTCTGGCAATGATCGCCTGGATGTCCTTATAGTAAAACCTCATATAATCTTCAGAGAAAGAGGTGGCGGTGATGGACAGAAGGTGGTCGGCCCCGGTGTAGAGCCTGTTGGAGGTGAGAAATCCGCCACCGGACAAGCGCTTGTATGATTTGGGTTCTTTTGACATTTCAAGTCTGTTTTCTTTCCCTTATAAAGCGTTCATAAATAAAAACTATTTTACCGACAGGGAATATATTAAAAAAGACATGCCCGTTATTTGAATGCCGGAAATAAGCAGTGCAATTAGATGTCGAATCTTGCTTCTTTTGATGATGCTGGAAGGCCTCTTCCAGTAACGAATGACAAAATAAATTGTAAGTGGGGCCGTCAGAATTGTTGCAGGCCAGATAATCAATGGTGCAATGGCAAAAGCCAAGGCTATATTGTCGTAAAGGATGCGATGATTCTCGATGTCCTGCATTTTACCTTTTTTTTTGCCTGCATCCAAACAAGTCGCGCACAAATGACGATCATTAAACTCCACGTCACATAAAGAACACAGGAATCTGCCACATGAGGAACACGACACCGCCGCCCGCTTATTAGGGTGGTAAAAGCAGCTCGCCTCGTCATCGACTAACAGCAGCTCTCCCGACCTCCCTTCTGAAAGGCTGTTAAATATGGCCGGAAAGACATCCGCCCTGGTTAACGCGCCGCATGAGGGACATGGGACCAAGGCGCCCCTGTTGAATGATCCACGAGCAAGGGGCGCTGAACATTTTGTACATGAGATTAAGACCTTTGTCTCACTACTCATACCTTGATCACTCTGGTGCTGCAGATCCTGTCATGGAGGGCGCGTTTTTCATCATCAAATGCGGCCATTATAAAGCCTATGGTCAGGGTGAGATAGCTCAACAATTTCCCGAAATATCTTCCAAATGCCCTGAGATATGTTACTTTATCTCCTTCTGTCGTGATTACTTTCAATTTGCAGAGCATTTTTCCGGGAGTAGCCGCATACTTCCCAATAAAAAAAGTTTCATAGGCAATTCCAAGTCCAAAATTGATAGTATTATTCAGCATGACATAACTCAAGGCAGCAGTCGTTTCCTTGGATGTTGCACTCCCAAAGATCAGCATAAGTATCGGAAATTTAATAATGATACTACCAACGCCTATAATAATTCCATCAATAAAAACTGCCCCAAACCGAATCCAGAATCCCGCATACTCCATGCCGGACACTGTCGTCACACCTTCCTTGAGCTTCTGGACAAAGACCGGCTTGCAGGATGCGCACACCCATGAACTGCCGAACCTGATCATCTCATCAGATGAAAAAGCCCTGCCGCATTCGACGCAGAACAACCTTCGGCTCTCGCCTGTTGATTCTGCCTGAGCAGTGGAGCCGTCGCCTATCTTGCCGTATGCCGACCAATCGGTCATCGTTGAATTCCAGACAAGGGTCTTAGGTGTAATCGATCCGTCATTCGCAAGAGTTTGAAACTCTTCCTCACCTATGGGTCCAACCTGGCCATCTTTACCTGCATAGTACCACTGCATAAACGCCTCCTTTTCCATTGGTCATTTTTAGGGGATTTTTTTATGTTTTCCAGTAAGCATTATGTCTGAGAAATAAAGATAAGTATTTTAGTAAAATGATAATTATTGAGGGTTATATATGCAGTTTGCACGATATTATCAAAATA
>SCSY01000164.1 GCA_004298625.1 Nitrospirota bacterium
CCTTATGACGGTGATCCGTCATTCATTGACCAGACAGGCTATTCCCTGAAACGGCTCTATGAAAACTTGAATAAGCTTCAGGCAAAAGAAATCATCGTTGCGCTCGACTCCTGCTTTTCAGGCGCAGGCGGAAGAAGCGTTATCGCTAAAGGTTCAAGGCCGCTGGTGATGAATATGGAAAGCTTTACTATCCCCCAGAAGATATCGGTTCTTTCAGCAGCATCAGGTGACCAGATAAGCTCTACCTACGAAGAAAAAGGGCATGGGTTGTTTACGTACTTTATGCTCAAGGGGATTAAGAACGAGGATGTCACGAGGCAGGATGGCTCCATTAAAATGGATGACCTGTTTGGCTACATCAAACCACAGGTGGAACGCATAGCGAGAAAGCAGTATAACAACGAACAAACGCCGCAGTTGATCGGGGGGAAGACTAAGTGAGATTTATGAAAAAAATATCTTTGATATTCCTTCTTCTTTTTCTTCTTGCATTTCCCTTCGTCTCTTTTGCTGCGGATAATACCGTCTGGGTCGAATCAAATGGCGAGGCGATTATCGGCGAGATCGAGACACAAAAAGAGGTTAAAGATAGGGCGAAGATTGATGCGCAGAATAAGGCAGTTGAAAAGGCAGTCGGTGTATTCATTCGCTCCCATACCCTTGTTTCAAATAGCCAGCTTGCAGAGGATTTGGTGTATGCAGCAGTAAGAGGGAAGATTGAAAAGGTTAATGTCATCAAAGAGGGGTGGGATGAGAAAGACCGGGATATTTACAAAGTAAAACTCAAGGCGCTTATCAAACCTGTTTATCCTGAAAAAGGCGAGGGCATCTCACTTAAAGTCTCTCTCTCAAAGCTTATTCTTAAGGAGGGGGAAGAGGTCAAGATTTTCCTTCAGGCAAGCAGCGATTGCTACGTTTATATATTCTCTGTTGCCGCTGACGGCTCTGTCACGCTCCTGCTGCCTAACTCCATAAACAAAGATAATTTTATACTTGCAGGTACAGCCTACACCTTCCCTACTCCTGAGAGCAAGATTCTATTGCAAGCTATGTTCCTTCCTGAATTTAAAGGGAAGGCTGCCGAGGAGAGGATTAAGATCATAGCCACGAGAAAGGAAGAGGAATTAATACCTCTGGGTTTCCATGAAGGCGCATTCAAGGTTTACGATGCAAAATCAACAGGCATGATAAGCGATCTTGTTAAGAGATTGAATCAGCTTGAGCCTGCTGAATGGACAGAGGCAACGGTAGGGTATAGGATTGAGAGATAGTAATATTTTTTTAGATTTTAGGAGGTGTGGGATGAGAAAACCATCATTATTGATTTTGACTATAGCATTGCTTGTCCTGCTTGCAGGATGTATGTCTGCGTTCCATATGGCGGCGGAAAATGGCGACATTGACACCGTTAAAAACCTTCTTGATAAAGGCGAGGATATTAACGCCAGAAACCATTACGGCGGCCGGACACCCCTGATGGAGGCGGCGCGGATGGGGCATACCGATATAGTAAAGCTCCTTCTCGCTAACGGCGCGGATGTTAACGCTAAAAATCTTGCGGGTTGGCGAGGGGAGCAGAAGTTTTACTGGTCAGCCTTGGAGTACGCGGCAAACGGGGGACATGTCGATACAGTAAAGCTCCTTCTTGCCAAAGGCGCGGATTTGGAGAAGGCGTTATGGTCCTGTGAGCAAATGTCTATTTTTTCTGAAGGCTGCGTGAGGTTATTGAAAAAAATTGCAACCGAAAAGGCGAACATGAAGCATCAAGAACAGGAAATAGCAAAAGCCAAAGAAATAGAAACGCATAAGGCAAAAGAGATGAAGGATTTGATTAAAGAAGTAGTTAAGGAATCCTCTTTGCAAAAGACCGATTC
>SCSY01000383.1 GCA_004298625.1 Nitrospirota bacterium
CCTGTCCGCCGAGAATTGCGACAAAGGCAAGTACGATACCGATGATGCTGACGTAATCCATAATGGTCAAGCCAACTTGTGTTTAAGGTAGAGGGAAATGCATTGCTGTTTCATCATCTGGGGCGACAATACGCCGTGGCTGTTCAGGAAGAATGTAGGACATTGACATAAACCGGGCAATTCATCAACTGGATTTATCCACCCAGCTTTTCAGGAAGCCGCGCAAACGGGCGACGGCCTGGCTGTGCAACTGGCACACGCGCGACTCGCTCACGCCCATCACGGCGCCGATCTCCTTCAGATTCAACTCTTCGTCGTAATACATCGCCATCAGGAGTTGTTCGCGTTCCGGCAGACGCTTGATAGCTTCGACCAGACGCGCGTGGAAATCCGCGTCCTCCAGAATCGCCAGGGGGTTGCCGGCATCGCCCACGCTGAAACGTTCGAGAAAATCGTCTCCGTTGTCTTCCTGAAAATCTTCGTAATGGAGCAACTGGCTGCCATGCGCGCTGGAGAGCATTTGCTGGTAATCGTCCAGGCTGACGCCCATTTCTTTCGCCACTTCGTTATCGCTGGGCGTGCGCTTGAGGCGCTGTTCCAGCACGCACAGCGCCGCTTCGATCTGGCGCAAGCTCTTGCGCGCGGAGCGCGGCAACCAATCGGAATGGCGCAATTCATCGAGCATCGCGCCACGGATGCGCTGTGCGGCGTAGGTCTCGAATTGCGCTCCCTGGTTGCTGTCGAAATTGTTGGCGGCATCCAGCAGGCCTATCATGCCGACCTGGATCAGATCGTCCACCTGCACGCTGGCCGGCAGTCGCGCCATCATATGGTAGGCGATCTTCTTGACCAGCGGCGCAAATTTAGTGACGTACTGATTCTTGTCCAGTGTTCCGTTCGCGGTGTACATAAGTCGATTA
>SCSY01000349.1 GCA_004298625.1 Nitrospirota bacterium
TCATGTTCGTCGGGGAAAAGACACTCGTAAAAAGATTTGCCGACGATGCCGGCGGAATCCCACCCCAGCATTTCATCTGCGGCCAGGTTGATTTCCTGAACGCAACCGCTTTTGTCCAGAGTGAGATAGCCGACTGGGGCAAAATGATGCAAGTCGACATAGAGGTCGCGCGATTTTTCCAGTTGTAGTTGGGATTGTTGCAGTTCCTGGTTTTGCATTTCCAGCTCGATCTGGCGCGCTTCCAGTTCGTGTATCAGCGGCTCGTCAATGACGTGCTTCAGCGACGACAAAACTGCTTCCTGTCGCCTAATCTCTTTGATTAGCTGCGCCCTTGTCAGTTTTGCGTAATCATTCATGACGGTTCATGATCCATACTCGGTGAGCAGGTGCATATGGGACATTTGAGTGTGCGCCTTATTCAAATTCAAATGGGATTGCCATACCGACAACGTTACTGCACTCTGGACAAAACCACAAGCAGTATCAGGCCGCTTGTGATAAGTCTGTCAAACCAGAAATGGTTTTGGTAACGTAGAATTTAAGAGACTTGAACAGTAAAAGATAATCCTGATTAGCAAGATTCTTCATGACTGCTCAGGGGTTAGGGATCAGGGGCTACGCGGGAGCGGAAGCACGAAAAGACAATGCCTTCTCCGCGTTCACGGCGGCGTTCAAGAAGCGTAGGAACGTGGCGACACGATAAGCTTTATCGCCAGCCGTTCTCGTGTAGCCCCTAGCCCCTGCCCCCTGAGTAGTTACGGGTAATGTTAAGGTCATGAGGTCGACCCCCGCTGCCCATTCTTGTCTTTCCCGGCTAAAATGTGCGCATGACTTCCATCCGTATTCTTCCCGACCTCCTCATCGATCAGATCGCAGCCGGCGAAGTAGTCGAACGCCCCGCTTCCGCGCTCAAGGAATTGCTGGAAAACAGCCTCGATGCCCAAGCCGGCGAGATTGGCGTGACGCTGGCGCAGGGCGGGGTAAAATTATTGCGAGTTAGCGACGACGGCGTCGGCATCGATAAGGAGGAGCTGGCGCTGGCGTTGGCGCGCCAGATCGGAAGAG
>SCSY01000165.1 GCA_004298625.1 Nitrospirota bacterium
GCTGAGACTGCACTTTCTTCTGTCAATTGCGCAGATATTCGCAGCCGAAGGGCCCTGAATAGCCTCTATGACCTCCAGAAGGTTGATATCTTCCGCGTCTTTTGCAAGCTGGAACCCTCCCTTAATACCCCGGGTAGAGTTTACAATGCCGGCCTTCATAAGACGCTGAAGGATTTTAGCCAGAAAACTCTTCGGCACATACATTGCGTTGGATATTTCGTCAACACTGGTTATCCGCCCGGTATTTTTGGCCAGATAAAGCACGCAGCGTATCGCGTAATCTGCCTTCCTTGTTACATACATATTTAATGCCCCCATTTTTTAAACAGGACTATTTCAGTCTTGTTTTATCACATTTTGAGATACTTGTCAAGTTTTTTTACAGGCAGTTAAAGTTTACGCTTATAAAGAGAGGCGTTCAGGAGGAAAATCTCAGATACGGCTATTTTGAATTCCCGCACGCCGGGCACTGCGGGTCTTTATATGCTTTATAATTTTTGAACTCGCCTTTCGTGCCGTTCCATACCATGAGTTTTCCCTTTAGATTTTCGCCGACTCCGGTGAGGTATTTGATGACCTCAAGCGCCTGAAGGCTGCCGATAACTCCAGGTGTTGCGCCGACAACAGGGAACACCTCTGAAGGAGGCGCTTCAGGATAAATGCATTTAAGGCACGGGGTCTCCGGCGTTTTGATAAAACTGAGTCTTCCCTCCATCCCCCAGATGCTTCCGAAGACAAGGGGTATATTCTTTCTTATTGCTGTTTCATTTAATAAATACCTTGTTGGAAAGTTATCCATGCAGTCAAGTATAAGATCGGCATCTCCAACAAGCGCATCTACATTTTCAGCCACGATTTTATCCGTGAATGCCGTTATCTTTATGTCAGGGTTCAGCTCCTCAAGAGTCTTTTTTGCGGACACTGCCTTGTTAGTGCCGATGCGGTTATGGTTATGAAGAATCTGCCTGTTGAGATTGGACCAATCAGGAGAATCAAAATCGCATATCCTTATGTTCCCTATCCCCGCGACAGCAAGATATATTGACACAGGCGAGCCAAGCCCTCCTGCACCGGCGATAAAGACAGTTGATTTTTTCAGTTTCTTTTGCGTTTCTTCACCCCATCCATCCATAAGCATCTGGCGGTTATAGCGTTTTATCTCTTCAGCGGAAAACATATTCCTCCCCCTTTTAAAAACTAATCCTTAACAATATCAGAAATATCCATGCTCTTTCAATAGACTCTTTAATAATGGAATATCGAATCAAATTACAATATAATTAAATAATGATAGCAAGACATAGCATTTTCGCTCATTCTCGGTCGTTACGACCTCCGAGGCTTTTGCCTCACAACCCCCTTAATCCCCCTTAACAAAGGGGGACTGAGGGGGTTGTCTGACTATCAGTAAAAGAAACCGCTTAAATACTATGTCCTGCTATCTAAAAACTTGGAGGAGTTTAAATGATAATCGGTGTTCCGAAGGAGATTAAAAAAGAAGAATACAGGGTTGCAATAACGCCTTTTGGAATTGAAGAACTCAAGAAGGACGGGCATACAATCCTTGTTGAAACAAGCGCAGGCGAAGGAAGCGGGTTTCCTGATGAAGAATATCTCGGCGCAGATGCAGATATTGTTGACAGGGCAACTGTTTTTAACAAAGCCGACCTTATTGTAAAAGTCAAAGAACCCCTGCCGGCAGAATATAATTTGATAAGAGAAAGGCAGGCAATATTCACGTATCTCCATCTTGCTCCAAACAGAGAATTAACAGAACTGCTTCTTAAAAAAAAGATAACTGGCCTCGCATATGAGACATTGCAGAAAGACGGCGCATTGCCTTTGCTTGCTCCGATGAGCGAGATTGCAGGCAGGATGGCGCCTTTAATGGGGGCGTATTTCCTGCAGAAGATTCATAACGGCGCAGGTGTTCTTGTTACGGGAACTGTGGGCGTAAAACCCGCGAAGGCAATAATACTTGGAGCAGGCGTTGTCGGCACAAATGCAGCGCATGTATGCATCGGCCTCGGAATGGATACGGTAGTTATAAATAAGGGCGTTGAGAAATTACAGAAGGTTGACGAGATGTTTATGGGAAGGGTAAAGACCCTGCCGTTGACCTCGCATAATGTCGCCGAAGAAATAAAAGACGCTGATATTTTAGTAGGCGCAATCCTTGTGCCGGGAGGAAAGACTCCGGTTCTTATAACCAGAGACATGCTTAAGACAATGAAAAAAGGCGCTGTGATTATTGATGTGTCTGTTGATCAGGGCGGGTGTATTGAAACGTCAAGGCCGACAACCCATGATAATCCAATCTATGAAGTTGAAGGGATTATCCATTACTGTGTTGCAAATATGCCCGGTGCATATCCAAGGACATCCACCCTTTCACTTACAAATGCAACCCTGCCGTATATTAAACTCCTGGCAAATAAAGGGATTGAAAATACGTTGAGAGACGATGCCGTAATAAAGACAGCGCTTAACACATATAAGGGCAAAATAACCAACAAGGCGCTTGCGGAAACAATGGGAATAACTTAACTAAAAAGGAGGATATTATGCCATCTATTGACGTACACGCAAAAACAAGTGTTGAGAGGACAGGCAAAGAGTATAAGGAAATCCACGAATGGATAGACAAAGACGAAACAAAAAAGGTAGAACGGCATGACATTACAAAGATGCCGCAGCATATAAAAGAAATAGAACTTAAATGGGGCGAGGAAGGCGTGCGCGAATATGTTCAGCACATCCATGATGATATTAAGAAAAGGATTGCGGACACACTCGCATACTTCGGCATAAAATAGCCTTGAACAAACTGCTCTCTCCGTTTACAGCCCTCTGCACGGTGGGCTTTTTCGCGAGGCTTTCATACGCTCTTGCGCGAAGCCCGGTGCTTCCCCTTTTTGCGCTTTATCTTGGCGCGGGACCAGAGGCAATAGGGCTTGCTGTCGGCATATCAACTGTAACAGGGATATTCTTCAAGCTCCCTGCCGGGGCCTTGTCAGATGTAATAGGCAGGAAGAAGACTATGCTCATCGGGCTTTTCGTCTTTGCCTTTACGCCCTTTGCCTATCTCTTCATCAGGGACTACAACCTGCTCATAATCATCAGATTTATTCACGGCTTTGCCACGGCAATTTACGGGCCTGTCTCGATGGCCGTTGTGATAGATGTTGCAGGAGGGAAAAAGGGAGAAATGCTTTCGTGGTTCTCGTCCGTGACCATAATCGGCAATCTCGTAGGCGCTCCGGTAGGCGGCTTTATACTATATAGCATGTCTGCAGGCAGCCCATCCCTCGCTGAATTTCAAACCGTTTATATTGTGAGCGGAATTGCGGGAATGGCGTCTCTGCTAATCGCCCTGAAGCTTTTAGCGCATAGCGAAAAAGCGGAGAAAGGGAAAAGCCTTAAGGAGTCATACGAAAAATTTCTTTCCGGAATAAAAGAAGTTGCCAGCGATAAACGCGTATTGATAACCTCTAATATGGAAGGGCTACAGAACCTGACAGTCGGAGCGCTTGAAGCGTTCCTTCCTATTTATGCCGTAAAGGTCGCGGGGCTGAACGAATTTCAGGCAGGGCTGTTATGGGGGATTCAGGTGCTCGTAACCATTCTGTCAAAACCCATTATGGGAAAGACCTCGGACAAATATGGAAGGAAGCCCCTCATCACAATAGGGATGCTGCTCTGTGCCGTATCCTTTGGCTCTGTGCCTCTGCTCAGGGATTTTTATCTTCTCATGTTAGCTGCCATCGTCTTTGGTTTCGGTGAGGCATTTGTAACCTCATCATCCGCCGCCTTGGTTGCGGACATCTGCAAGGAAAAACATTTCGGGACAGCGATGGGAACATTCGGCACCATCTTTGACATCGGCCATGCATCGGGCCCCATACTGGCAGGAGTTTTGATTGCACGCTTTGATTATCTATATTCATTCTGGATGATGTCCGCAATACTTGTTTTGTCAGTGCCGATATTTATAATGAATGTGAGGGTCGCTCAGGCCAGGTTATGAATCATAGCTCTCTGTTCATACGCCTCTTAGCGTCTGGTATAATTATTCATGCAGATTGTTTTTGCAAAAGGCCTGACTAAGGATTACGGCTCCCTGCGGGCTGTGGACAACATTGATTTCGAGATATTAAAAGGCGAGTGTTTTGGATTCCTTGGCCCTAATGGAGCAGGGAAGACAACCGTGATGGGCATAATCTACTGCTTCATGCCTCCAACCGCAGGAGATGTGAAAATATTCGGCATGGATGCGGCAAAAAACCGGAGCGAGATAAAATCACGGATCGGCGTTATGCCGCAGGAGGACAACCTGGACCCTGACCTCACAGTTCTTGAAAACCTGATTGTGTATGCAAGATATTTTGATATTTCGAAAAAGAGTTCGCTGCCTGTATCGATGGAGCTCCTTGAATTCGTTGAGTTAAAGGAGAAAGCAAATGTAAAGATACCAAGCCTTTCAGGCGGGATGAAGCGAAGACTCATTCTTGCGCGGGCGTTAATAAATAATCCTGAGTTATTAATCCTTGATGAGCCGACAACAGGACTCGACCCGCACAGCAGGCGATCCGTGTGGGAAAAACTGAATCACCTGAAATCTAAGGGGACAACCCTGATACTTACGACTCATTATATGGAAGAGGCGGAAAGGCTTTGTGACAGGGTGGCGATAATGGATATGGGGAAGATTGTGACGACAGACTCTCCATCGGGGCTTGTGAAAAAGCACGGAGGGAATCTGGAGGAGGTTTATTTGAAATTAACAGGGAAACAGCTTAAAGATTAGCCATATGATAAGGGTGGCTACAGTATTCTCGCTCATTCTCGGGCGGTGGGTCTCAGATGATTTTGAAGGCGGGTGATTGTGTTCGAGCGGTTTTTTTGCCTGCCTCTATGCAGAATGCATG
>SCSY01000166.1 GCA_004298625.1 Nitrospirota bacterium
CACTTCCCTCCTCTATTAAGAGCTTTTGTTATACGAAAATCCTTGACTTTTCTGCGGTTTAGCAATAAAATTTTGGAAATATATAGAAGGAGTTAAATTATGGCGCGTAAGCTGCTTCTTGCCGATGATAGCATTACAATACAGAAAGTAGTAGAGCTCGTCCTTGCCGAGGAAGGGTTTGAGATCAAGGCCGTTAATAACGGCGAGGAAGCTCTTGCGGCCGCTGCGACGTTTAAACCCGATATAGTCCTTGCCGATATAGAGATGCCGAAGATGAACGGTTATCAATTATGCGAAAAACTGAAAACAAATCCTTCAACCAAAAACATTCCCGTCATACTTCTTTCGGGCGCCTTTGAGCCGCTTGATGAAGAGCTTGCAAGGCAAATAAAGGCAGATGGTTTTGTTGTCAAACCATTTGAGTCTCAGGAATTAATCGGCAAGATAAATGCTTTTCTGATACCGCAGGCAGCGATGGCGGCAGAGGCAGAAGAGGCCGTAGCAGTGGAAGCTATGGCAATTGAAGCCGAGGCAGAGGCGGTTGTTGCAGAGGCTGTCGGCGCTGAGGAAGACCTCTGGTCCATGGAAGCAATGGAAGAGGTTCCCGCAGAGGCGGCTGCCATTGAAGAAGTCCTGGCAGAAGCCGTGCCGGAAGAGAGCGGTGTGGAAGAGGCATTTGCAGTTGCAGAAGAAATAAACGTCGCCGAGGCATTAGAAGAGGCGGATATAAGCGCAGAGGCAGTTTTTGCCCAGGCAGTTGAAGCCCCTGCGGAAGAAGCAGAGCTTGCAGAAGAGATGGCTGCGCCTGTATATGAGAAAAAAATTGTTTCAGCCCCGGAACCTTTACAGAGACAAAGACAGATGCCTGAAATGGCGTTTCCGGCAAAAGAAGAACTGACATCCATATTTAAAAAGGCGGCAGAGGAAAGGGTTGCATCCTTCCTGTCAACAATGGATATCAAAAGCTCGCTGCTTTCATCGCTTACGCCCTCATTAAAGGATTCTATTGAAAAAGTTTTATGGGAGATTGCTCCTGAGCTTACCGAAAAAATTCTCAGGGAGATGCTTCAGAGTTCGCTTGCATCATTAAGCAAGGAAATTGAAAAGGTTATATGGGAGACTGTTCCAGAGATTGCGGAAAGACTGATTGCAAGAGAAATAGAGAAGATTAAGTCAGAGATATAGATACAGGTATTAGGGCTTAGGGATTGGTGAAAACTCCACGAACTAAATCCTAATCCCCAGTCCCAAATCCCCGATTAAATTATGGCAGAGTTAAACAAAAGTTATATTCCTGAAGGAATAGAAGAGAAATGGTACGAGCTCTGGGTTCGCGAAGGCTATTTCAAGCCTGAGATAAATCCCTCCGGAAAGCCGTATTCGATTGTAATGCCTCCGCCGAATGTAACAGGCTCATTGCACATGGGCCATGCCCTTAATGCAACACTTCAGGATGTTCTGGCGCGCTGGAAGAGGATGTGCGGTTTTAAAGTGCTCTGGGTTCCGGGCACCGACCATGCAGGCATTGCGACCCAGAACGTGGTTGAACGTCAACTTGCAGCAGAGAAACTTACCAGGCAGCAGCTTGGAAGAGAGGCGTTCATTGAAAGAGTATGGAAGTGGAAGGCTGAATACGGCGGCAGAATAATTCATCAGCTTAAAAGAATGGGAGCATCCTGCGACTGGTCGAGGGAGAGATTTACTCTGGATGAAGGCCTTTCAAAGGCTGTCAGAGAGGTCTTTGTAAGACTTTATGAAGAAGGCTTGATTTACCAGGATAACAGATTGATAAACTGGTGTCCCCGATGCCACACGGCATTGTCGGATCTTGAGGTCGAGCACGAAGAACTTGACGGCTCATTGACTCATATAAGATATCCCTTCTCGGACGGAAGCGGACACATCACTGTCGCTACAACAAGGCCTGAGACCATGCTCGGCGATAGTGCTGTTGCGGTAAATCCGGCAGACGAAAGGTATAGGGATTCGATAGGTAAAACCATCTCTCTTCCTCTGACGGGCAGAAAGATCCCCGTAGTTTCAGACACAGCGGTTGACATGGAATTCGGCACAGGAGCGGTAAAGGTTACGCCTGCTCATGATTTTAATGACGAGGCCATTGCAAAAAGACAGAGCCCTTCACTCCCTTTTGTGATTGTCATAGATGATAATGCAAAGATGACCTCTGAGGCAGGAGCGAAATATTCAGGGCTTGACAGGTATGAGTGCAGGAAGCGAGTCCTGCTCGAACTCAGGGAACTGGATCTCATAGAAAAAGAAGAAAAGCACCGTCATGCAGTGGGGCACTGTTACAGGTGCAAAACGATGATTGAGCCGTTGCCGACACTTCAGTGGTATGTGAATGTCCAGTCCCTGGCAAAAGATGCAATGAATGTTGTGAAACAGAAGAAGATAAAGATATCCCCTGAGTCATGGGAAAATGCATATTTCGGATGGATGGAAAATATAAAGGACTGGTGCATCTCGCGTCAGATATGGTGGGGGCACAGGATTCCGGCATGGTATTGTCAAGAATTGCGGAATGCGGATTGCAGAATGCGGAATGGCGTTATCGTATCCCGTGAAGCGCCGAAGGAATGTCCTTTCTGCGGCTCTCAGAAGCTTGTGCAGGATGAGGATGTGCTTGACACGTGGTTTTCATCTGCGCTCTGGCCTTTTTCAACCCTGGGCTGGCCTGAAGACACATCTGAACTAAAGGCATTCTATCCAACAAGTGTCCTTGTTACGGCCTTTGACATACTTTTTTTCTGGGTTGCAAGGATGATAATGATGGGGCTTAAGTTTATGGGAGATGTGCCTTTCCGGGATGTATATATACACGCAATTATCCGGGATGCATCCGGACAGAAGATGTCCAAATCAAAGGGTAATGTAGTTGACCCGTTGATTCTGATTGAAAAATACGGCACAGATGCATTCAGGTTTACGCTGTGCGCATTTGCCGCGCAGGGCAGGGACATTAAATTCGCAGAAGAAAGAGTCGAGGGCTACAGGCACTTTGTGAACAAACTCTGGAACGCGACAAGATTTATAATGATGAATATAGAGCCGGTCAGCGGTCAGCGGTCAGCTATCAGCATAAAGAGCCCGGAGAAACTTGATCTTGCAAGCAGATGGATATTGAGCAGGCTCAGCGCAACTGTTGATGAGGTCAATGCCTCGCTAAATGATTACAGGTTTAATGACGCGGCAAACAGCATCTATCACTTTGTATGGCATGAGTTCTGTGACTGGTATATTGAACTCTCAAAGGCGGAGATGAATAATTCGGAGTCACGGGAAGGTGTTATCTGGTGTCTTCTTCATACGCTTGAGACCTCTCTCAGGCTTCTTCATCCGTTCATGCCTTTTGTGACTGAAGAGATATGGCAAAACCTTTCAGAATACAGAATTCAGAATACAGAATTCAGAAGCATCATGATAGCTGAATATCCGAGGTCTCTGCCGAGGGACCAACAGGCAGAGGAGGAGATGTCTTATATCACAGACGCAATAATGGGTATACGCAATGTGAGGGGCGAGCTTAATGTCTCCCCTGCGCTGGAGATAAAGGCATTGATAAAGACCTTCTCTGATAAGACGGATTCGGTTCTTAAGAATAATAGCCATCACATAAGGAAGCTTGCAAGACTTTCAGGGGTGGAGATAGGGTCTGCTGTAAAAAAGCCTGCGGACTCTGCCGCAGCCATAAAAGAATCTATTGAGATATACGTGCCGCTTAAAGGACTTTTGAATATTGACGCAGAACTTGACAGGCTTATCAAAGAGATGAAAAAAGTTGAGGAGTCTATAATTTTTATTGACAGGAAGCTTATGAGCGAGGATTTTATCCAGAGGGCTCCTGAGGCTGTCGTCAAAAAGGAAAAGGCCAAATACGGGGAACTTACGGCAAAAAAAGAAAGGCTCGAAGAGAATATTAAAAAATTAAAAGAGATGGCAGGATAATTATGGAAATACCGCACAGCGTCAAAGAAATAATCCGCATGGCTCTCGAGGAAGACATAGGGAACGGCGATATAACAACCTCGCTTCTTATACCGGAAGAAAATGAATCAAGGGCCTTGCTAATAGCAAAAGGAAATTTTGTTGTTGCCGGCCTCCCGTTTGTCAAAGAGGTTTTGGACATGCTCTCTGCAGGAACGCAATTTACTATTTTTATCAACGACGGTTCAAAGGTGACAAAAGGGGATATGATTGCAGAAGTCTATGGAAAGACAAGAACGCTCCTTGCAGGAGAGAGGGTCGCTCTTAATATACTTCAGCGCCTTTCCGGCATTGCAACGCTTACGAACATGTTTGCAGAAAAGGTGCTTGGACTGAACGCGAAAATTGTAGATACAAGGAAGACCACCCCGGGCCTCAGATTTATGGAAAAATATGCCGTGAGGATAGGCGGGGGCAGCAACCACAGGTTCGGCCTTTTTGACGGCATACTGATAAAGGATAATCACATAGAGGCTGTCGGAAGCATAACAGAGGCCCTGCGCCTGACCAAAGAAAGGCATCATCTTGCAAAGGTCGAGGTTGAGGTGGAAAACCTTAAGGACCTCAAAGAGGCGGCAGAGGGCGGAGCTGATATTGTAATGCTCGATAACATGTCCGTCGGGAACATGAGAGAGGCTGTAAAGATTGCACGCGGCATACAAAGAAATATAATCCTTGAGGCCTCAGGGAATGTAACCCTGGATAATGTCAGGGAGATTGCAGAGACAGGCGTAGATTTAATCTCGATAGGCGCGCTCACCCATTCCGCAACTGCTGCCGATATAAGCATGAAAATAGTGAGGTAAAAGGAAAAACTAAGGCGGTGAACCGCCTTAGTTTTTGAAGAGACTTTGAATTGTCGGATGAATCTTAATAGCCTCCGGTCAAAGGTTTAACCTGTTTAGTTGCCTTCCCATCCTTGATTACTACGCTGTCGCCGACCTTGATATCTGCCGCGTCTTTTACTTTGACTTTTGTCTCTTTTCCTTTATCGTCTTTTACGGTAAATTCATATTCGGTAACCTCAATCCTGGTGACAGAGCCTTTAATCATGCCTTTTTCTTCTTTGTGTCCTGAATAACTTACGCTTAAAATGCCGAGCGTAAGCAGCAAGGCCATAAACAATGTAAAAATAGTCTTCATCTTATTTCCCTCCTTTTTAAAATTCGTATGAGCAAATTATTTCTTCATTTCCTCAACTGTTTTTTTCAGTTCCTCTATTGCCTTTATTGCATCGTTTGCTTTTACGAAGTCATACCAGTTCTCATTTGCAACAGGGCAACCCACGTTGCTGCCGTAAACAATCCATGAATCGTCATAATTTGCAGGGTCTTTAAAGCCCATAAGTCGCAGCTCTAAATAAGTGAGAGTAGAGCGTGTGCCTGTCTGGCAGTAGGCTATTGTGCGTTTATTTTTATCGAGCCTGGCAAAAAATTTTTCAAGGTCCTCCATTGCATGGATTTTTCCTGTCTGCACATCATAGGTATTGATATGGGAAACATTTATTGTAGTGTTTGGTATATGGCCTCCCCTGAGCGCCCTTATGTCGGAACCCTTATGTTCCTTTTCCGTCCTTGAATCAATTACGTTTGCGTCCTTAATCTCTCCCTTTGCTATTTTTACCACCTCGTCTGTTGTTGCAGTCCTGCCCTTGACAACCTTTGCCTTGAATGCAGCGGGCTGTAATTTGGTCTCGGACTTATCGAGCGACTTGCCTGCCTCCTGCCATGCCTCGATGCCGCCGTTCAGGAAAAGGACTTTATCGTGCCCGAGGTGCTCAAGGCACCAGAAGGCAACAGTGGCGCTGGTTATAAGTTTGGCATCGGCATAGACGACAACATTCTTATCCGCGCTTATTCCTGCAGTGCCTAATATTTTTTCCAGATCTTCGGTCTTTTTTACCCTGAAAGAAGAATCCCTGAGAACCTTTCCGCATGCGCCGCCGAGGTTTATTGCCCCGGGGATATGACCTGCTGCATAAGCCTTTTCGTCACGGCAGTCTATGACCACCCATTTCCCCATGTTTTTTTCTACGTCTGCCGGCGCTGCCAGTAATTGCGGATTTTCATATTCGGCGCAGTAAGCGGCAGGGACGCCCATGAAAAGAAAGATAATGATCGCGCACAAGGCTGCCTTATTTGTTACATCCTTCAGCATCTTGACCTCCTTCTTGAGTTTTAATTTTCTCTACTAAATACATATCACAAAAAAATGCGGTCTGCAAGTTTTTTTTGCAAGAATGTTACGCCAAGATCACATAAAACAGTTGCATGCGTGCAGACTTTCCCGATAGGTGGCGTCCCCGCTTGCCTTTTTTGAGTGATGAGGGATAAGATAAGAAGGAAAAATTATTGGAGGTCCCGCCCTGTCATTTATTCTTGATGATATAATATGGTTAGACACAGTTGTTGAAAAACTTGCATGGAAGCATAATGTATTGCCGCATGAAGTGGAAGATGTTTTATCGGGCAAATGCAGGATTTTCAAACAAGAGAGCGGCGACGTTGAAGGGGAAGATTTATACAATGCCCTTGGCAGGGCAGAAAGCGGGCGATATCTTTCAGTATTTTTTATTAAGAAACTCAATAGCAGGGCATTGATTATAACTGCGAGGGACATGAACAGGAGGGAGAGATTGAGATATGAAAAAAAGTAAATCGAAATCAATGACAATAGCAGAGGCGAGCGATTTTTTTGATGAGCACGATCTGTTTGAGGCAGGTGATATAAAAGAAGTAACAGATATCAAGTTCAGCCTCAAAAAGAAGCAATATGTCGGCCTTGATACGGAGCTATTTAAAAAAATCAGGAGCAGGGCTAAAAGACTCCATAAAAGTGAAGACACATTAATTAAGGAGTGGCTGACAGAAAAAGTGGGATAACTGCCTCTACCTTTCTCGCTTGCTAACTTCCGACTTTTGCAAACTTATACTTGTTTTCACTTGACCCCTTGACCCCTCGAATCCTTTTGCCTCAGCGAATCAGCCGTGGCTGAGCCCCCTTGCAGTTTAGCGTCTTCGCTTGCTTGTGTCCGAGTTGTCTTGTTATAATGCGGTTAAAATATGTCCAAGTATGTTGAGCATAACATGTTAGTCAGAAAACTCGATAACATAACAAACGGAATGTTAGTCACCCCGATAAATATAATGAATTCAAATAGTTCCGTTAAGATGCTAATTATTTCTTTCTTGACCGTAAAAAAAATATCCGATATTATCGGATTAACTACATACATAACAACTGGTTGAATGACATAAAGGAGCAAAGATGGAATTCAGCTATTACGATTTAGGAAATCGTTCAGGTGGCGAAATCGTAGAGATAACGCTATCGGGTAACGCTGTGAATGTCTTCTTGGTTGATAGTTCCAATTTCAGTTCATACAAGTCCGGGCGTGGCTACAAATATTTTGGGGGCCACGCTACACGCTCGCCGGTACGACTGCAAGTCCCTACATCGGGGCATTGGTATGTTGTAATCGATTTTGGAGGCTATGCCGGCTCCGTTCGGCACTCTATGCGAATACTGCCCGGGCGTTTGCAGCCGTTGCGGGATATACCCCTTTCCTCTGTTCCGTCCTTGGTACAACCCAGTCGCGACGATATGTCACCCCCCGCAAAAGATGACCGGGAGTTTGACGTCTTTATTTCGCATGCATCTGAAGACAAAGGCGAGGTTGCAAGACCTCTTGCGGCAGCGCTTCAAGTCGGTGGCCTTAGGGTCTGGTATGATGAGTTCGAACTAAGAATCGGCGATAGTCTTCGCCGTAAAATAGACAAGGGCTTGGCCAGCAGCCGTTTTGGCGTCGTCATATTATCAAAATCCTTCTTTGCCAAAGGCTGGCCCAACTACGAACTGGATGGCTTGGTAACACGTGCAGTTGGCGGGGAACAGGTGATTCTTCCGATATGGCATGACATTACAAAGCAAGAACTCATTAAATACAGTCCGTCTCTTGCGGACAAGGTAGCAAGGAGCACGGCTACGCACACTGTCGAAGAAATTGCCGCTGAAATTATAGCGGTAATCGAAAATGCTGGATAAGTCACAAGTATTATGTGAAAGGCAAGCGTGATGAACTTGTTGAAACTTACTATGATTTCCAACCCGACGTTCCAGCGGGGAACCCGCTGAACTCGCCGTTAGCTATGAACATGAAGAGAGCAAGTCCGATTGCTGAGACACTTATCGCACCGTGCGGAATGAATTGTGCCATTTGCAGCCGATATCTTGCTTATGTATACAATCTGAAACGAAGTCAATGCGTCGGCTGCCGGCCGAGAAATGAAAAATGTGCATATCTATTCGGTAAATGCAGAGGAATTGATTAGTGAGAAAACCAGGGACACCTTCCGTTTTTCATAAGCGGGCAAGTTCGCAAGCATGCAAGCGAGGAAGTCAAGAATCAATCAAATATTTTTTCCAGGTCTTTCACCGGCAATGTAAAGACATTCTTTCCCACAGGATAAGATTCTGTCCCGGGATATACAAGGTACCCCTTTCGGCAGGAAAGGTCTTCATATGCATTCCAGAAACCTCTTTCAACCCTGGGGCTAATGGAATGTTTAATCTCGATCGCTACAGGCTTATGTCTGCCGTCAAACAGCACCAAATCTATTTCTGCGCCTGCTCCTGTCCTGTAAAAAAATACCTGCCATCTGCCGGGAAGAAGCCTGATAATCTGTTCGACTATAAAACCCTCCCATGAACTGCCTAAAGACGGGTGGCCATAGAGTTCTTCAAGAGTCTTTATATTCAACAGCGCATGCAGCATGCCTGAGTCGCGGATATAAATACGGGGAGACTTTACAAGGCGTTTTTTTATATTGGAATGATATGGTTGCATCTGTCTTACGATAAAAGTCTCCTCAAGAATATCCAGATAGTGTTTAACCGTGGGAGCAGATATTCCCAGGCTTCCGGCGATCTTGCTCGCGTTCCACAATTGTCCATGGGAATGAGCAATCATTGTCCAGAATCTTTTTAACTGCTGCGCGGGAATGCGGATTCCAAGCTGAGGAATATCCATCTCGATATAGGTTTTTATAAAGGCTTCACGCCATGTAAAACTGTCATCATTAGATTTGGAAAGACAGCTTGGGGGATACCCGCCTCTGAGCCAGAGCTTTTGAATTTTGTCACTGTCTATCTCTCTAAATGTAAACGGAGACAGTTCGTGATATATTATGCGTCCCGCAAGGCTTTCGGATGAATGCCGTATCAGGGCAGGCGAGGCCGAGCCCAGTATAAGAAATCTTCCTGCTGTTTTCTTCTTGTCCACAAGAGCGCGCAATAGAGGAAAGAGCGACGGCATACGCTGAATCTCGTCAATTATAACAAGCATATCTGCAAGGCGGCCGAGATATAATTCAGGCTCCCGGAGTTTATTCAGGTCGGAAGGAAGTTCCATATCAAGATAAATAACCTCTTTCTTCGCCCTGCCCATGATCATCTTTGCAAGAGTCGTTTTCCCAACCTGGCGCGGGCCCAATATGCCAACTACGGGATACTTTTTCAGGGACGCTTCAATTCTATCCTGAATTATCCGTTTAATCATGCTTGTATTTTAAAAGATAAGCTTTTAATTTGCAAGGTTAAAATACTAATATCTTAAGCTTGGTCTCTTGGGCGACCTTGCCTGAAACGAGGAGTACTGAAGTCCTGTTGAACAGTAAAAGCAGGTGAACAGGAAAGATTAAATTACGGGAAAAGCGCTATTGCCTCGAGCCCTGTTGTCTCTTTGAAGCCCATCATGATGTTCATGTTATGCACGGCCTGTCCTGATGCGCCCTTCATGAGGTTGTCAATGGCAGTAACTATTATGAGGGTGTTGGTCCTTTTATTGACACCAAGCCCTATGTCGCACAGGTTTGACCCGCGGACATTTTTGACGTTCGGGAACTTCCCCTCTGCAAGCACTCTTACAAACGGCTCTTTCTGATAAAGTTTTTTATATGCGTCGAGGATTTTTTTTGGTTCTATGCTTTTTTTAAGTTTTGCATAAATGGTTGTGAGTATGCCCCTGTCATAAGGCGCAAGATGAGGAGTGAAATTGACTTTAATGTCTTTCCCGCTCACGGAGGAGAGTTCCTGTTCTATCTCAGGCGTATGCCTGTGCACAGCGACTGAATAGGCCCTGAAGCCTTCGTTTACCTCGCAATAGGAAAATGCGGTCTCGCCTTTTCTGCCTGCGCCCGTGGTTCCGGAAGTCGAATCTACGATAATGGAATCTGTGTCTATGAGCTTATTTTTCAATGCGGGATAAAGCCCGAGTATTGCGCCTGTCGGGTAGCAGCCCGGATTTGCGATAAGCGATGTCTTTGCAATCTTTTTCCTGTATAGCTCAGGCAGCCCGTAAACAGCTTTTCTGAGAGTGCCTTTGTAATTATGGGATGTCTTGTACCACTCCTCATATATCTCAGGAGATCTGAGCCTGTAATCTGCTGAGAGGTCTATTATCTTTTTCCTGTTTCTGAAGAAAAAATCCACCGCCTCCTGAGATTCTGCATGGGGCAGCGCCATAAAAAACAGGTCAGCCCTGTTCAGCAGTTTTTCTTTTTTTAACGGCTCATATATGAGGCTGGAATGATTGTTCAGATGGGGAAATAAATCACTTACTGATTTTCCGGCTGATCTTTCCGAGGTAACGGCTGTTATCCTGACATAAGGGTGCTTTGAAAGGAGGCGGATAAGTTCGCCTCCAGCATAACCGCTGCCGCCGCATATAGCTGCCTTTAGCATAACAAGTTATAAGTTACCAGTTGAGACTTAAGAGTTTTATCGGGATTAATTTTTAACTTTAAACCTTCAACTTTTAACTTTCTCAATTATCTCTTCGAGAACTGGAATCTCTTTCTTGCGCCCTTTTGGCCGTACTTCTTTCTCTCTTTTTCTCTCGGGTCCCTTGTTAAAAATCCCTCTTTTTTAAGTTTCAGCCTGAGGTCGCTGTCAATGGAAAGGAGCGCTCTTGAGATGCCATGCCTTAACGCGCCTGCCTGGCCTGTCGGCCCGCCGCCTACAACCTTTGCGCTTATGTTGTATTTGCCTGACATGCCTGCAAGTTCAAGCGGCTGCCTTATCATCATCTGCAGGGTTTCCCGGGGAAAATATGCTGCAAGGGATCTTTCGTTCACTATTATCTGCCCGTTGCCCGGAGACATATTCACCCTTGCAATGGATGTCTTTCTTCTGCCTGTGGCGCTGTATTTGATTTCAGCCATTTAAAACTCCTTTATTGTAAAATTTCCGGTTTCTGCGCCGTATGCGGGTGTTCGTTTCCGCTATACACCTTGAGCTTTTTCAGCATTGCCCTGCCGAGCCTGTTCTTGGGAAGCATTCCCCATACAGCGTCCGTTATAACTTTATCAGGTTCCTTGGCAAGCCGTTCCCTGAGAGGTTTGGCCTTTATGCCGCCGGGGTAGCCTGAATGATGATAATAAATCTTGTCGTCAAGTTTTTTGCCTGTAACCCTGACCTTCTCGGCATTCACGACCACAACAAAATCGCCTGTATCAACATTCGGCGTGAACACAGGTTTATTTTTGCCGCGCAGATGAACGGCAATCCTTACGGCAAGCCTTCCAAGTATTACGTCCCTGGCGTCTACAACATACCATTTATGTTCAATATCTGTTTTTTTAGCAAATTGGGTTTTCATCCCTTCACCTTCCCTTGAGATTTCCTCGTAAAGATTGATCCGCCTGAGCGGAAAGAATTAGACATAATAATAGAAATATCTATGAATTGTCAATATCCGAGGTTCTTATTTGACACCCCCCCGACCCTTTGTCAAATCTATAATACTTTTAGTATACTATAAAGATGGCTGATAAAGCTGCAATAATCAAAGAAGCGCAGAAGTATCTTGCGCGGGGGCAGATAGACAAGGCAATTGCTGAATGGGAAAAGCTTGCAAAGGAATCCCCTGACGCCAACACCTTTAATACTATCGGAGATCTCTATTTCAAGAAAGGCGATAAAGTTCCTGCCATAGATTTTTTCCATAAGGCGGCGCATTTTTTCAGAGACGAAGGTTTTTCTCTTAAGGCATTAGCCCTGTATAAGAAGATATTGAACACCGATCCTTCAAATACAGACGCCATGAATGCCCTTGGTGAGTTGAGCGAGGAAAAAGGGCTGGCAACGGACGCCATAAAATATTATCTTGCAAGCGCGGATATTCTTTCCAGGGAAGGCAAAAAAGATGCGCTGTTGAAGACTTATGACAGGATACTGAATCTTTCCCCGTCCAACATTTCCCTGAGAAACAAGATTGCGGAGCTTTTCATAAAGGAAGGCCTTCAGATCGAGGCGGCAAAAGAATATCTGCACATAGCAAGATTATACGATGATAAAGATGACCATAATAATGCAAGGGACTATTTCAAAAAAGCCCTCCAATTCCAGCCTAATAATAAAGAGGCATTGCTGGGTCTGAGTTCCGTATTTGAAAAAGCAGGAGATTCAAGGCAGTCCTTGGAGCATGTAAAAAAAGCGATTGAGCTTTCTCCCCAGGACGCTGCGCTTTCTTTAAAATACGCGCAGCTTCTGGTCGCCCAGGAGTCTTTTGCAGAGGCCCTGCCGTATGTGACAAAAATTATTGAGGCGGAACCGTCGAATATCACAGCAAAGAAACTGCTTGGAGAAATATACCTTAAGGAAGGGGACGAGCAAAAGGCATGGGCTGAATACAGCAGTGTGATAGATGAGATGGTGTTTGAGGAGAAGATTGATGAGGCGATAGAGACCCTGATATTGTTCAAGGATGTCGAACCTGTAGAGACGAGAAAAAAGCTGGTGTCGCTCTACAAGCAAAAAGAAAATTCAGAGGCTGCATTTACCGAACTGGTTTTTCTGGGCGATACCTTTGTCCTCTCAGACGGAATGCTGAAGGAGGCGTTGAATTGTTATCGGGAGGCGTTGCAGATACACCCTGATGATGCAGTATTAGAGGGTAAGGCAGCCGACATCGCCAGGGAGCTGGGAGAAGAAGAGCCTGCTGCGGCAAAGCCTGAAAAATCAGTTGTAGAGTCTCTGGCAGAGGCGGACATATTTCTCAGGTACGGCCTTTACGATGAAGCAAAGACGCTTCTTGAAAGTCTTAAGGTAAAAGAGCCTCAGGATATTGATATTCATCTGAAGCTTAAATCTTTATATATGGACACAGGCGACAAGGAGCAGGCGGTGACCGAGTGCCTTGTTCTTGCAGAGCTTTACAGCCGGGCCGGCAATATAGAACAGAGAGAAGTAGTTCTTAAGGAAGCTTATGAGATAAATCCCGAGGATCCCAGGTTGCTTGAAAGAGCTGCCTTGCAGCCTTCGGCAGAATTTATAGCGCCTGTTTCAGAAACAGCCGCCACAGGCCTGAATATCGAGAACTACAGCGAGGACCTGTCTGAAGCAGAGTTTTATGCAAGGCAGGGTCTGCATAATGAGGCCAGGGCTATATATGAAAGGCTGCTTAATATCTTCCCTGACAACGAAGAGATAAAGCAGAAACTTTTGTCGGCAGATATCCAGATGCCTGAGGTCCCGACGCCGGAACAGATTGTCGCGCAGGAGGAGATAACAGAAAAGCCCGTTGAAAAGCCCTTCGAGGAATTTACGATGCCGGAGGCGCTCGAGGCGCATGAGGCTCCGGAGCCTGCGCTGGAAAACGATGTGCTTGATATATTTGAAGAGTTTAAAAAAGGTCTTGAAAAAGAGGTGGGGTCGGAGGATTCGGAAACTCACTACAATCTCGGCATTGCTTATAAGGAGATGGGACTGATAGATGACGCGATAAGGGAATTCCAGGTATCGAAAAACGATCCGAAGAGATTTACCCAGTCCATAAATATGCTCGGGATATGTTATATGTCCAAGGGCCTGTTTTCCCTTGCAATTGAATCTTTCGGCGCTGCGCTTGGGAAAATTGAAACAAGGGATGAGTCATACTGGGGCGTAAATTATGATCTTGCAGAGGCTTATGAAAAAAATGGGGACACCGGCAAGGCCCTGGCGTTATATACGGATATATACGGCTGGAATTCAAAATTCAGAAATGTCTCGGAAAAGATTAATCTGTTAAAAGTAATGCTTGCAAAATCACCTGTAAAACCTGTAATATCTGAAAAGCAGAAAATAAAAAAGGAAAGGGTTTCTTATTTGTAGGATATGGATTATCTTGAGTATTATGGTTTAAAAGAGCACCCGTTTTCAAATGTTGTTGATAACAGGTTTTACTATAAGGGCACACAGCATTCAGAGGCCCTGGTAAGACTGAAATACGCCATTGACACCAAAAAGGGACTGGCTGTTGTTATAGGCGATATAGGCACGGGCAAGACCACATTGGCTCGCAGGCTTCTCGAAGAACTCGATGAGAGTGTCTATGAGGCGGTCCTTCTCGTTGTTATCCATTCGGCGGTAAGCGCAGACTGGCTGCTTAAAAAACTTGCAATACAGCTTGGGGTCTCCGATGTGAAAGAGGACAAGGTTGAGCTTCTGAGCCAGATATACAGAAGGCTTTACGAACTCGGTGAGCAGGGAAAGGCCGCTGTAGTTATTATTGACGAGGTGCAGATGCTTAAGTCCAAGGAGATAATGGAAGAATTCAGGGGCCTCCTGAACATGGAGATGCCGGAAGGAAAGATGGTAAACTTCATATTCGTCGGGCTGCCGGACCTGGACAACGTCCTGTCGCTTGACGAGCCGTTAAAACAGAGGGTTGCCGTAAGGGTAAGACTGAAGGCGCTTTCCGAGGAAAATACAAAAGACTATGTAAACCACAGGATGCTGGTTGGCGGCTGTCCCAAAAATCCCTTCACAGACAGCGCAATGAAGACTATATTCGAGTATTCAAGCGGAGTTCCTCGCCTGATAAATACTATTTGCGATAACGCGCTTCTCGACGGATACCTGTTCAAGGCGAATTCAATAGACGAGGCGATTATAAGGGCTGTTGCCGTTGATCTTGGGCTGAACGGGGAATAAAAGAAATAGTTTTTATCTGCAATCTTACCGTATATTTTGAGAGTTCTATTTTTATCCTCGACGGATACCAGAAATTGCCGTTGTTTACAGGGGTCTCATAAAAAATTCTGAGGTCCCTGCCGTTATCCAGCTCTATAATCTGACGGGTAGGCAGCATTGTTTTTTTGTCTATCGAGATGCTCTGCCATGAATTTTTCAGGCTGTAGATTTCATCCTGCTCTTCTATCCTATAGTCTTTAATGGTCCACCAGAGGATGCTGTTTCGTAAACCGTCTACAAGGATTATACTTTTATTCCTGCTGAGTTCGGGATTGCTTTTTATCATGCCGTTTGTCTCTGTCAGTTCCGCCACGAGAAAACCCAATGAGTAGATCCGCAGGTCTAAAGTATCGTCCGTGAGTTCAAGGGCCGCATCCCCTGTTATTGTGCTGTCATCTTTTTCAAACTCTACAGAGAAGGTTGTGGCAACGCTTTTTATGCCGCTGCGCTCGGCGATGATTTTCTTTAGATCAGCTCCGTCATAATCAGGCAGTTCAACTCTCTTCGTTGAGCAGGAAGTCAGCAACACCAGAGCAGAAAAGCAGAATATCATAAGGGTGAATAGGCGAATAGATTTTTTCGCTGATAGTTGATAGCTGACAGCTAAGTTTTTATCGTATCCCAATAGCTTCGAGCGCATCTTCAACATCCTTTACTCCAATTATCTCAAGTCCGAAAGATTCCTTGAGCCTGCCGTGATTGGTCATGGACATAACGGCTTTTTTGAACCCTATCTTTGCAGCCTCTTTAATCCTTTGTTCAGCATAAGCAACAGCCCTTATCTCCCCTGAAAGACCGACCTCTCCGAACATGAACACCTTTGGGTCAATGGGTATCTCCCTGAGCGAAGACGCTATCGTTGTTACAACTCCCAGGTCAATTGCAGGCTCGATGATCTTAAGCCCGCCGACAACATTTATGAATATGTCCATTCCTCCAAGGTGCAGTCCCGCATTCTTCTCAAGCACTGCCGTCAGTAGATTCACCCTGTTAAAATCCACTCCTATGCTTGTCCTTCTCGGCATCCCGAATGTTGTCGGCGATACCAGTGCCTGGATCTCAACCATCAAAGGCCTTGTGCCTTCTATGCTTGCTATAACCGTTGAACCGGAGACATTTAGCGGCCTTTCAGAAAGAAACAATTCAGACGGGTTTTCTATTTCAGAAAGCCCTGCATCCGTCATCTCAAATACGCCGATCTCATTTGTCGAGCCGAAGCGGTTCTTGACGGTCCGCAATATTCGATAAGGATGTCCCCTGTCTCCTTCAAAATAAAGGACTGTATCAACGATATGCTCAAGGACCCTTGGACCTGCAATTGTGCCTTCCTTTGTAACATGGCCGACTATAAATACGGGGATTTCAGATTTCTTGGCAAAGAGCATGAGCCTTGCCGCACACTCCCTCACCTGACCGACGGAGCCCGGGGCTGAAAATATCTCCTCTGTATACATCGTCTGTATCGAGTCAACAACAATCACGCCTGGCTGGAGCTTTGAAGCAGTGTCAATAATGCCCTCAAGAGATGTCTCGGCAAGAAGGATTATCCTGTCTGAATCCACAGAGAGCCGTTCAGCCCTCATTTTTATCTGCTCGGGAGATTCCTCGCCTGATACATAAAGCGCGCTCTCATATTTTTTAGAGAGCCCTGACATTGCCTGCATGAGAACCGTTGATTTTCCTATTCCCGGGTCGCCTCCTACAAGGATTACAGAGCCTGCTACGACGCCGCCGCCGAGGACCCTGTCAAGTTCCTTTATGCCGGTCGAAGTTCTTTTTTCTTTTCCGCTTGTGATTGTATTCAGGGGCTGGGGTTCTGACCTGCCGGACGGCCTTCTGCCCTGCCTGCTCTCTTTTTTCTCCTCGACAAGGGTATTCCATTCTCCACAGTCAGGACATTTGCCGAGCCATTTGGGACTCACATACCCGCACGCCTGACACTGGAAAAAGGTCTTTATTTTAGCCACTCTGAATTATAACCTTGCCGGGAATCAATTGACAAGCGGAGTGAATCTACCTGACATCCTTATAATGCTTCAGAAGCCTGTGAGGGAATATCCTTAAGATCGAAAAAGAAAGGGCCAATGTCCAGTCCCTCAATGTGGTGTAAACGAGACCTTCATTCAGCCATCTTCGTGGAGATGCCTTGATCGCGGGTTTTGCAAATATTATTTTGCCGGTTTTCTTGAGCCTGATTGATAACTCGATATCTTCCATTAAAGGAATATCCGCAAATCCACCCGCCTTTTCAAAAACATCTTTTCTCAGGAATATCCCCTGATCTCCGTAAGGTATTGCAGTGGCCCTCGACCTCATGTTTGCGCCGAATTCAATTATCCTGAATGCAGGCGATGGGTGGTCTATTTTGAGAGCAAATGCGCCTGCAGACACCCTTACATCTCTGAGAGAGTCTCTTATTATTCCGAATCCGTTTTCAGGCATTATGCAGTCTGCATGGAGAAAAAGGAGCGCATCCCCGCCCGCCCTTTTCGCGCCGTAATTCATCTGATGCCCCCTGCCTTTACCAGCCGTGAAAACCTTATCTGTAAACTCCCGCGCTATAGATGTTGTCCTGTCCGCGCTTCCGCCATCCACCACGATCAGCTCTTCATCAGAGGTGATAAGCAGAGAGGAAAGGGTCTTGTTTATTATCTTCTCCTCATTCAGCGTAGGGACTATTACAGATATTTTCATCATCTTTTATATTTCAGCTTTTTATAAATAACCGGAAACAATATAAGAAGTGCAAGAAAGGCCAGGGCTATCAGCATCCTTGCAGAGAATATGTCTTCAACAGACTCTATTGTGTTGAGCCGGCTTCCGGCAAAGCTGTAGGCGATATCTCCGGGAATGATTCCAACCGCCGTGGTCCAGAGAAAAGTCCTTAAAGGAACCTTTGCCAATCCCGCAAAGAAGTTAATGAGAAAAAAAGGGAATGCGGGGATAAGCCTTAATGTAAGGAGGTAAAGGTGTCCGCTCTTTGCCAGTTCTTCGTTAAATCTTCGGAGCCGTTCTTTGTATTTTTTCTGAACCCACTCGCCTATAAGATAACGCGAGAAAAGAAACGCAAGCGTCGCTCCAGCAGTCGCGCCTATATTGGAATAGATTGCTCCATAAACAGCGCCGAAGACAAAACCGCCTGAAAGCGTGAGGACCGCAGCTCCAGGGACCGAAAGGGCAGTGGAGACGGTATACACGATTATATAGATCACGATTGAAAGGTAATAACGATTTAGCACAAATTCTTCCAG
>SCSY01000167.1 GCA_004298625.1 Nitrospirota bacterium
TTGAATCTTTCTAATTGACTAAGAAGTCTTATATTTCCTGAGAGTATTAAAAAATCGAATGCAGCTTCTTTTGCCTTAAAAAATATATCAAAGATTTTAGAGGCAGAAAATACCGGATAGTGAATAGTTTTGAGTAATTCATGAATAACCTTTAGCCTTTCTAAAATATGCCGGCTTAATCTCAATCTGTTTTTGCTGAGGATAGAGCCTGCAAGCGCCTGCTCAAGCCTGAGGAGACCTTTGAGGGTCAGCTCCTGTGAAAAAGGTTTTTCAAGAGCGGGTTTAAATTTTGTCGGGAGTTTTTTAAGCGTGGTTTCGAGCCTTGACAGGGATTTGATATTTTCTGATAGTTTTTTGTCGAACATTGACAGCAATTGTTCCAATAAGCCGTCCCTCAGCGCCATCTTCAGCGCCTGCTGATAATTTTTTGAATTAAGAAGTTTAAAAACCTCCTGCGTAATTCTCTCAGGGGCAGACCTTTTTATCTCTTCCTTTAATGCCTTCGCCATATTTCTTGTTTCCGGGTCTGCGTCCCAGCCGAGTTCTGAGACAAAGCGGTAAACCCTGAGAAGCCTCAAGGGGTCATTCATAAAATTTTCAGCTGATATAGCCTTAATGGTTTTTTTCTTAATGTCATTCAATCCATTAAGCGGGTCAATAACCCCTGTCTTAGGCGACCACGCAAGAGCATTCATCGTGAAATCTCTCTCTCTGAGGTTGTCTTCAAGCTTGCCCTTAAGTCCTGTGAAATCAAGTGTCATTTCATTCCTAAGGACAATCCTTATCATCTGCTCTTTTTTCAACTCGACGATAGTTGCGTTGTCCAACAGGTTTTGCGCCTTTGTTTTGCCGGGAAGACCGCTCTCCTGCATTAATAACTCCAGCGCAAATTCTTTAATGTCACCCCGTACTATATAATCTATGTCTTTTGCCTTCTCCCCAAGCAGAACATCCCTCAGATATCCGCCGACGATATAGACCTCCCTGCCGGATGAAAAGACTTTGGCGTTAATTCTATTGCTCATGATTATATTCTTAATATTTTTCATAATCAGGTATATCTTACCAGAAAAACAGATGGGAGCGAATCATGGCGCAAGCAAATTTTCTGCTGAGGTTGAAACACCTCTAACTCATTGACACTCTTAAATTTTTCCTGATATACTTCACTGTATCAGCAGTATAAATTGCAATCAGAATACAGGTGGTTTTTACTTTAATGGGTAAAGTCAGAAAAGAAAGGCTTACAAGGGATATTCTTGCCTTGGTCCTTGCAGGAGGCAAAGGAGAAAGGCTTCACCCTCTGACCATTCACAGGGCGAAACCCGCAGTTCCGTTCGGCGGAAAATACAGGATAATTGATTTTACGCTGAGCAACTGCATCAATTCGAATATAAGAAAGATAGCGGTCCTTACGCAGTATAAATCCCTCTCTCTTGACAGGCATCTGGCGCTCGGATGGGAGCATCTCCTGAATCCCGAACTCGATGAGTATATCATCTCTGTGCCACCCCAGCAGCGTGTGGATGAAAGGTGGTATGAAGGCACGGCTGACGCTGTGTATCAGAATATATATTTCATCGAGAAAGAGGCTCCTGCCTATCTGTTTATTCTCTCAGGGGATCATGTTTATAAGATGGATTACTCCGAGATGTTTGTGTTTCATCTCGGCAAGAGCGCAATAGGGACGATTGCCGCAATAGAGGTTGACAGGGATAAGGCTTCATCTTTTGGAGTCATCGAGGTTGATGAGGAATCAAGGATAATAGGGTTTGAAGAAAAACCCGAAAATCCTAAACCCATGCCCTGGAACCACAACCAGTCGCTGGTCTCAATGGGCGTCTATCTCTTTAATACTCAGGATATATTGAGCGAGCTTAAAAGCGACGCACTTTGCACAACAGCCCATGACTTCGGCAAGAACATTATACCCCACATGATTAAAACTCAAAAACTCTTTGCATACAATTTTAAGGATGAGAATAAAAAAGAGGCAAAATACTGGCGGGATGTAGGCGCTATTGACGGGTACTGGGAGGCCAATATGGATCTGGCCTCTGTTGATCCCATGTTCAATCTCTATGACAGCGCATGGCCCATAAGGACCTACCAGCCGCAGTATCCTCCTGCAAAATTTGTCTTTGCGCAGGAGCATGAGGGCGGAAGGCTCGGCATTGCTCTGGACTCGGTTGTATGCGACGGGTGCATTGTCAGCGGCGGGCGCGTGCAGGGCTCTGTGCTTTCTCCTAATGTCAGGATCAACAGTTGGGCGGATGTGAGGGAGTCCGTGCTCATGGAAAATGTCGAGGTAGGCAGGAGCTGCAGAATAAGAAAGGCAATAATAGATAAGGATGTTTCCGTGCCGGAAGGCTCTGTTATCGGGTATGATATTGAAGAGGACAGGAAGAAATTTCATATCAGTCCCGGCGGAGTGGTTGTTATCCCCAAGGGCGTGGAGATAAAATGAGTCTTGTCGGGAGGCTCGAAGACCTGGCCCTTTCTGATATATTTCAGATATTGAGCATCGGGAAGAAGACCGGCACTCTGGTAATAAAAGGGGCAGAGGCCGCTGCCATGATTGTGTTTAAAAACGGCCTTGTTGTCAGGGCGGAGAACAGCGCGCTTGGCGGCACCATCGGGCAGGACCTTCTGCATGGCAACGCGATAAAGGAATCCGCCCTGCAGATGGCTCTGGAAGTAAAAAAAAAGCTGCCTGCCGTGTCAATCGCAGAGATATTGCTTGACCTCGGCGCGGTAAACAGGGAGATACTGGAAAAGGCTTCCAAAAAGAGGATAGAAAAAGTTGTCTATCAGCTTCTGCTCTGGCAGGAGGGTGATTTTCAGTTTGAGCCTGATGACCTCGATCTGGAGAATAAGATAGAGGTTGAGGACTTCGGCTGGGAGGTCTCAAAGGGAATAAGCCCTGAATATCTTCTGATGGAAGGCGCAAGGGTGCATGATGAATCAAGCCAGCAGCAGTTTGTTTCTAATCAGGAGCTGACCGGTGAGGTGGACGAAAGCGGCTGGGAAACAGACTGGGGAGGTCAGCCGGTTGCGGAAAGGAAGGATATCTCGGCGCTTAAGGCGCTTACTCAGGAACTGAGATTTCCCAATTCAGCTTCGGAGATAACGCTTCTGATACTGAGGTTTGCAAGCGATATTTTTCAGAGGGGCATTCTGTTTATGGTAGGCGAAAAAGAGGTTGTGGGTTTGGGCCAGTTCGGACTTGAGATAGAAAGGGCCGACGAAAAAATAAGAGAGACGAAACTCGCTTTAAAAGACAGTCCGTTTCTGACAAGGATTGTTAATGAGGCATATTCATACAGAGGGCCCATGGAAAAAGATAAAATCACTGAATCTCTGATAAAGGATATCGGCGGAGGCTCGGCTGCGACTCGCAATGACTGGCCTGCGGATGTTGCGATATTTCCCATAATTGCAGAGGGCCGGGTTGCCGCAATGCTTTACTGCGATAATGTTCCAACAGGCGAGGCGATAACAGAGACGGAAGGGCTTGAGATATTTGTCAGCCAGGCAGGCCTGGCGCTTGAAAAGGCGCTATTGCAGCGCAGGCTTCAGGATATGCAGAGGGCTGCAGAAAATAAAGCAAAGACGTGATGCTTTTTTTGTCGGTATTTTGTTAAAATCATCAATCTCCCCCCATCCTGCTTTTAGCAAAAAGGGGCAAGGGAGGGATTTAGGGGGTAACTAAGTGAAATCCATTCTGATTGTTGAGGATTCGGCAACTACACGGTCCCTTATTAGAGCCGTTATAGAAGAACTCGGTGATTTTAATATTGTAGAGGCCCCTACGGGTTTTGACGCCCTGAAGCTTCTTCCTTCCCAGGAATTCGATCTGGTGTTGACGGATATCAATATGCCTGATATAAACGGCCTTGAATTAATAAACTTTGTCAAAGGCAACCCAAGCTATAAGCATATTCCGCTAATAATAGTCACCACTGAAAGAAGCGAGGAGGACAAGAAAAGAGGCATGGCCCTCGGCGCCACTGCTTATGTGACAAAGCCCTTTAAGGCCCCGGAGATTCAGGGCCTTATAAGAAAGATTCTGAATATATGAGCTCAGCCAAAAAAGAGTTTATAGCTGAGGCGGAAGATCTGCTGGAGGAATCAGGCAGGCTGATCCTCGAGATACAGGATACATTCCAGGCAGGACTTAATCCCGATACAATCAATGCGCTCTTCCGCGCCCTGCATACGCTCAAGGGACTTTCGGGACTCTTCGGGCATCAGGGTATGGCAGACCTCAGTCACGCGCTCGAATCCCTGCTCGATGAGATGAGGCTCGGCAAGGTTGACATATCCGACGACGTCGTAAAATTTCTGTTCAATAACATTGATATACTCAGGGCGATTATTGAAGGGCTTAACCAGGACAAGGAACAGGATGTCTCAGGGCCTTTGAAAAATATAGAGGCATTCAGAAACTCCCTCAAGGGCACGGCAAAAGGCCCTGAACTAAAAGGGCTCATTGATGAGTCTATGCTTATGGTATTGTCGGAGTACGAGGAACATCGGTTAAAGGCAAACATACACGAAGGCAGGGGTGTGTATCTTGCAAAGGCGATATTTTCCCTGTCTGATTTTGATAAGGCGCTGGAAGAACTTACAAGACTGATAAAATCAAAAGGGGAGTTAATATCAACGCTCCCGACATCATCGAATGTTCCTCCTGATTCCATTGGTTTCAATCTTATGTTCGGAAGCGCTGATCCAATCGAAAAGCTTAAGACCGAGACAGGACTTGATATTGATAACCTGATAACTCCAAAGGCAACGGAGCCGGTTCCGCAGCCCCAAAAAGCCCAGGGCGGAAGCGACTTGCAACGAGATGCCGCTACGCTTAAGAGCGCGACTACAACCGTAAGGGTTGACATCGAGAAGCTCGACAGGATCCTTAATACCATAGGAGAGCTCACGCTGGCAAAGGGCGCCGTAAAGAGGATAGGGGAAGAACTGATCGAGCTTTACGGACACTCGCCGCTCGTAATTGACGTGCATAAAATATCCCAGACACTCGAAAAAAGATTGGCGGAACTTCAAGGCCAGGTGCTCGAGATAAGGATGGTTCCCATAGGGCAGATATTCTCGAGGCTCGCGCAGGTTATCAGGAAATACTCAAGGGAGATAGGGAAAAAAATAGAGCTTGTTATGTATGGAGAGGATACGGAGATTGACAAGTATATTGCGGAGGAGGTTATTGACCCCCTTATGCATCTTGTAAGAAATGCAATTGACCACGGCATAGAACCGGCAGAGGAAAGAAAAAGAAAAGGGAAAAAGGATTTTGGAACTATCACCCTGAAGGCGTCCCAGCGGGGCAACCACGTTATTATCGAAGTTAAGGACGACGGAGGCGGGATTGATATTCAAAGGGTGAGGGAGAAGGCCGTTGAAAGAGGTCTTTTAGCCGGAGAAGCGGAGCTTGAAGAAAAAGAGATCATAGATTTTATCTTTACCCCCGGTTTCAGCACAAAGGAAGTGGTAAGCGAGGTTTCGGGCCGCGGCGTGGGCATGGATGTCGTGAAGGAAAAACTTGCAGCCATCGGAGGTTTTGCCGAGATTGACACGGAAAAAAATCTGGGGACTACAATGAACCTGACTATTCCCATTACCCTCGCTATTGTCAAAGCCCTGCTTATCAGGGTAAGTAATACGAAGTTCGCAATTCCGCTTACCTCCATATCCGAGACAGTTGTCATGACCCGAAGCGATCTCCAGACAGTGGAGGGGAGGGAAGTCTATAACCTGAGAGGCGAGATGCTTCCCATGACAAACATCGGGAAGGTTTTTGCTTTTGGAGAAAGCGAGGCCGAGAAGTTTTTTGCCGTTGTTGTCGGCGTTGGAAACAGGAAACACGGATTGATAGTAGACGAACTCTTCGGCCAGCACGAGATAGTCATAAAATCCCTTGGAGAATATTTTGCAGGGCTTCGCGGCTTTGCCGGAGCCGCAGAGATAGGCAAGCACGAGGTAATTCTCGTCATAGATGTTGACGCGCTTATAGAAGAGTCCGTCATCAAGCAAAAGGTAAAAGGAGGCGCTCCGAATGTATGAGGAATTTTATGGATTAAAACTCAGACCATTTACCAAGACGCCCGACCCGAAATTTCTCTTCATGAGCGGGGCGCATGAAGAGGCCCTCGCAAGGCTGCAATATGCAGTTGAAGAAAAAGAATTGATCCTCCTCACAGGCGATATCGGCTGCGGGAAGACAACTCTCACGCGTGCGCTGATAGATTCATTGGGGGAAAAATACAGAATTATTCTTATAATTAATCCCAGGCTGACGCCGGCCCAATTCCTGAGAACCGTTGCCAAACGTTTTAATATAGATATTCCGTCAAGTTTTAAGGATGACCTGCTGGAGGCAATTTATTCAAGGGTCTATGAAGATTATAAAGCAGGGATCACGCCCGTAATAATCATAGACGAGGCGCAGCTCATCCCCAATAAAGAGACCTTTGAGGAAATAAGGCTGCTCACGAATTTCCAGCTTGACGATACAAACCTCTTAAGCCTTATACTTGTAGGCCAGCCCGACCTCAGGCGCAGGCTCAATCATAAGGCATATATCCCGCTGAAACAGCGCATAGGGCTTTTCTATCATCTCGGACCAATCAGCGAAACCGAGATTAAAGGATATGTGGAGCACAGACTGAAGATTGGAGGCCGCGAGGAACTGCTCTTTACGGATGATGCGTTGAATGCGCTCTACGCATATTCCGGGGGCATACCCCGGCTGATAAACAGCCTTGCAACAGCGGCGCTTTTAGGCGGACTCGGACACGAATACAGAATCATAGAGAGGCAGTTGATTAACGAGGCCGCACAGGAGATGGGACTGAATGGATATAGCGAAAATTAGGAAGAAGATTAAAGAGGAAAAAGAGGGCAGGGAAGAGCAGGAGAAGGCCCGGGGAGAAGCGACTCGCAATAGCGGCGAAGCGCCTGAGGCGGCTCCGGCTCCCGGGGAAGCGGAGATCGGCAGAAGCGAAGAACTCGTTGCTAAAGAATCGCCTGCGACCCATGAGCAGAGGGATGAAAAAGAAGAGGCGCCTTCTCATGAAACAATCAGCCCTCCTGCTGCCAAAGGCGGAATCCCTGAGACAGCGCCTGCGGCAAAGGCTGCGGAAACAGAAGATATAAGCGAAGAGATAGTCGAACTCCTGACGTTCCATCTCTCTACGGAAGAGTTTGCCTTCAGGGTTTACGATATTGAGGAGATACTCAGGTTTCAACGGATCATGCCGGTTCCGAAGGTGCCTGATTATATTCTGGGCATTACTTCCTTGAGGGGTAAGATAATCCCTGTTATAGATTTGAAAAAGAGGCTTTCGATAAATCCCTCTAACCCCGGGGTTATGACTG
>SCSY01000016.1 GCA_004298625.1 Nitrospirota bacterium
TGTTCAAGATATTTTCTCCTATCCTCTCTCGGCTCCGAAACAATTATATCCAGCATCTTGAATTTTGAATTTTGAATAATTCCTTTTATAAGGGCCTCTGCCATATTCCCGCCGCCTATAAAGCCAATCATAATGCCTCCTCTAATTTCCTCTCTCCAAATATCGCAGTCCCAATTCTGATCATCGTAGCTCCTTCCTCTATTGCAACCTCAAAATCGTTTGTCATTCCCATTGACAATTCTCGTAATGCGTAACCCGTAACTCGCAACTCGTTAATATTATCCCTCAATTCCCTTAGCTCTCTGAAATACGGCCTTGCGTCTTCGGGGTTTTCAAAGTATGGAGGGATAGTCATAAGTCCTTTTAGGTCAAGGTTTTTCAATTTAATAACCTGCCCAATCATCGATATTAAATTTTCTTTTAATATTCCATGCTTATCATCATTAACTGAAAGTTTTACTTGAATTAAAACTTCCTGTATTTTGCCAAGTTTTTCAGCTTGTTTATTCAATGTTTCTGCAAGTTCCAGGGAGTCTACAGACTGAATCATATCAAAAAGTTCTACGGCTGCCTTTGCCTTATTTTTTTGCAGATGTCCGATTAGGTGCCATTTAATTTTATTACTTGTCACTCGTAACTCATCACTCATAACTTTTTTTATTGCTTCCTGCACCTTGCTCTCTCCGAATATCCTCAACCCTGCATCCACTGCCTGCCTGACCATTTCAATGCTCACGGTCTTTGTTACGGCAATGAGTTTAATATCGTCAGGATTTCTTCCTGCCCTCATGGCAGCATGAGACATCCTTTTATAAATATTGCTTATGTTTTCAAGAAGCGGTAAATCTGCCATTGCTTTGTCGCTTACAAGTGTATTATATTTGACGATGTCAAAGCAAGATATTGCGGGACTGGAAATCAAACTTGGTTACAGTTTCAAAAATAAGGGACTTCTTTCAGAGGCCCTGACCCATAAGTCTTTCCACCACGAAAATCCGGGAAAGGCTCCATTGTATAATGAGAGGCTTGAGTTTCTCGGAGATTCCGTCCTCGGCCTTGTCGTTGTGGAATTTCTTTTTAGGTCCGATAAAAATTATTCCGAATCAACCATGTCGAAGATAAAGTCTTATCTTGTAAAAGAGTCTGTCCTGTCCGATGTCGCAGAGGGCATATTGCTTGGCACATATCTGAGGCTTGGGAGGGGCGAGGAAGAGACGGGAGGTAGAGAAAAGAAATCCATCCTTGCGGATGCGATGGAGGCGGTATTCGGCGCAATATATTGCGACAGAGGTTATGAAAGCGCAAGGGATGTGATACTGCGGCTTTTGACAGACAAGATCGAAGCGGCAACTTCATCCGAACAATTTTTTGATTTCAAGACAGACCTTCAGGAAGAAAGCCAGGTAAGGTTTGGCGTTCTGCCTCAATATAAAATGGTAAAGCAGGAAGGCGAAGAGCACAAAAAAATGTTTACGATAGATGTTTTTATCAAAGGAGATAAATTCGGCAGGGGCGCGGGCAGAAGCAAAAAAGAGGCCGAGACCGCTGCGGCAAAAGAGGCGTTGGCGAAGCTGAAAGTTGACCTTTTATCAATTAAGTAATAGAATATTAAACTATGAAACAAGATAAAACATTATTCGACCTGCAATCCGAGGTCTGTAAGACGCTTGCAAGCTCAAAGAGACTTGAGATTCTCAATGCGCTTAAAAGCGGTGAAAAGACCGTAACCGAGCTTGTAAATATACTCGGCGCTCCCAAGGCAAATGTATCACAGCACCTCGCTGTCATGAGACATGCCGGCATCCTGAAATCGAGGAGAGACGGGGTCAGCATATATTACAGCGTTGCAAACCCAAAGGTGATTAAAGCCTGCGTTCTGATGCGGGAGGTTCTTATGGAGCAGATGCAGGAGAAAAGCAGGTTTATCAGGATAGTGTCAAAGGGTTGAGATTTTCATGACGAAGTCTGTATGTAAGGGCAATAGGGTCTTTCATGGCAATTTCTGCAGGTCTGCTCGTTCATTGGAGAGGCAATAAAATCTCCGTCTCTCATCCCTGAAACCGTCGCCTCGAGATATTTCATGCCTGTTGTTATGTAATCCTCCATGGTTTTGCCCTCACGCTTATCGTTTCTGCCCGGAATCCATGTTACCTTGAGATCTTTAAGCGAATATATGCCGACGCGCTCTACTTTGAAGCCGAGCGATTTCATCAAGGCCGCATACAGGAATAACTGAAGGCTTGCGCCTTTATTTACTATATCGAGCCTGTTGAGCTGCGCCGAGCCTGTTTTATAATCAATCAGCTCGATAACATTGTCTTGTTTGTCCACTCTGTCTATCTTGCCTTTAAGTTTTATCCCCTTTATGATTTCTCCTTCGACAGACACCTCAGCCTCCATAAAAGAAAAGCCTTCATCCGCAAGTTTGTTCTCAATTTCATAGATGGAGGGAAGGATAGAAAGGAAAGAATCCCTGATAAAATTTTTCCAGTAATCTTCCAGCGGCTGGTCCTCGAGGACTTTTTTAAAGAGGTTTTCGGCGTTCAGCCTCATTTCATCAAAAGTCGTACAGGTTTTTGATATTAAATGCTCCATGATTTTATGAATTATGGCGCCGAGAAGCATGGTTTCAATCTTGTATTCATTTGTTTCCGGAGGCTCAAGCTTAAGGATTTTTTCTATAAAGAATTTTCTGGGGCAGGTCCTGTAAGAATCAATGTCGGTGACGCGCATATGTGAATTTACGCCAAAATATTTTCCGGCCATATATCTTCTTAAATCGCCGATCTCTTTTATATGCGCCGACAGGAGCTTTTTTCCCTGCCCGAGCAGCTCCTCTTCTCTGCATAGTATTCCCGGGGTTTCCTGCGCAGTCGCAACGACATTCCACGGCAGGAAAGGCGAGGGCAGGAACATCTTGTCAGCCTCTGCTGCAGGATAGGAAAGAAGGAGGTTTTTTGAGGAATCCGTCATTCGACGGAATATGAATTTTTGCAGATTCAGGTATCTCTTCATGTTGACAAGCCCAAGTTTTGTTCTCACATTATCGGGGAATATAAGATCTATATCAGGCATTGAGGGCAGGTCTCCGTCTTTCAAGCCTCCGATGTATAAATATTCAGGCTCAAGTCCCCTTAATTCAAAGAACCCCATTACCTGCACACCTGCGCCTTCTGTCTCGGTTTTTACTGTGTTAAGAACATGTTTGAGTCCATCAATAAATTGGCGCAGCCCGGCGTCTGATGCGGTCAGGCAGAGATTATCAATAAGGGCCAATTCTTTTAAAATACACGTTGACTGTTCTTTAAGGTCTATATCTTCATCGGCAAAGTCGAGTTCTGTGAGAAGCTTATCCAACATATCGCAAAATTGTTTATATGTGCCTTTTTCTTTCAGGGACTCAAGAGGGGCAAGTTTTTTGAATATCCATTTAATTTTTTGTTCGAGCTCAGGCGGCAGGCATTCGAGGGTTTTTGTCAGATTAAGCCACGAGTTTTTGCCTTTAATTATCCCTGAATTCAGAGATATTTGCGGAATATATTCCCTGAATATCTCCGGCATTTTTTTGAAATACGGCGATATGAGGAATTGCGAAAAGGGCAGCCTCGGATAGTCATCTGCGATTGCTTCAAGCATTGCCGTCAGATCCAGAAAAGGCCTTGTTTTTCCAGCAGGCCTTGACAGCGAAAATGTGCAGGGTATGCCGTATCTCCTGAATACCCTTTCAACCATGTGGGAATATGCCGACAGTTTTGGGAAGGTAAGGATAATGTTATTTAGCGACCTGCATCTTCCCGAGACAAACAGATTTTTTATATGCCTTGCAATGCCCTCAACTTCTTCATCCAGGCCGGGATATGAGTTGTATGACGGGCTCACCGGTCTTTTTTCCGAAGCTAAGGCAATTTCTTCAATGGGAAAATTATGTTTTATAAACGCCGTGAACCTATCTGTTATTGGGGTAAAATTTTCATCATAGGGTATCGAGACAAGGGTTGTTTTTGAGTCTTCAATAAGTTTTTTAAGTATAAGTTCTTCCGAAGGTGTAATCTCATAAAAACTATCGAGAATCAGGGTGTCGGCACTGTAGTTAACCCTTGCTGCTAAATCAGGGCACTCTTCCATTATATCGTTTTCATCTACGGCATTATGCCTGTCCATGATTTTCTGATAACTCCTGAATACTTCAAGCGCCTCCAGAGCCCTTTTTGATCCCTCCTCAGGCACGTTAAGGCTTTTAAAAATATCATTCAGCTCAACCTGCACAGATTCAATATCCTTAAGCGGGCGATATTGCTTTATTTCGTCAATGAAATTACCGATGATGGATGAAAAACCAATGCCCTTGCCCGAGAGCCTTGAGATAATGATCGGCATAAGGGTTTCCGGCAAGAGATTTTTTTCCCCGTAAAGGTAATAAAGCCTTTTTGAAAATTGTTTTATTGTCATCATCTCGGGAGGGATGTAAACGTTTTTTGCCGACCTGTCGTTGCGGCTTGAAACCGAGTGGAAGATGCGCCTGGCGGCTCTTATTTTTCCAGGGGTAGGGGCGAGATAGAGCATCCCGGAGTAGTCCTTGTTTTTTATTCCGGATATTGATTGCGTTAACAGGTCTTCAGTAAAGCCTCTATAGCTGAATGGGACGTAGAAGACCTTAATCTGTTTTTGCTGCTGAGCTGCCATAGATTACATAGGATAACGGATTTAGGGGATATGATGCAAAAAAGAAAGTAAGGGTTTAGTCGGTCATGACGTCGTTTGCCAGTTCATCGGTGTCTCCCGGCGTTATCGGGAAATGCTCGGCGAGCAGTTCGCCTGATTCTTTTATAGCCGCACATAGGGCCTCGCAGGCATGCTTTTCTCCTATCCCATGAGAAACAATCTTTGCAAATTTATTCAGAGTTTCCTGCTCGATCTTTTCATAGATGCCCTTATCTGCAAGGACCCAAACTTTTCTTTCGAGCAGAGAAATGAAGAATAAAACGCCTGTATTTCTTTTGGTCTTATAGAGTCCCTTTTCATAAAAGGCCCTTACGGCACTCAGCCTTACTGCCTCTGCCATTCTCTTTTTGCCTGTAAAAGCAGTTTTAAATACAGGCAGTTTCTTAAACAAAAATCTGAAGGGTAAAAATAATAAGAAACTCAACGGCACATAAAACCAGAGAGATGAATTAAAATATAATACGCTTAACCCGAGCGCAACAAGACTTCCAAGAAGCATCCCGCCGATTATCTCGGATTCGATATAGCGGTCGCTGTTGTCAACTACCATAACCGCTACTTCTCCGATTGTCTTTGATTCGACATAGCGGGTGGTTTCTTTTATTTTTTCTTTCTCTTCTTCAGTAAAAAATTTATCTGCTTTTAATATTTTCATTACCAATCTCCCGATGCCCCGCCTCCGCCGAAGCCGCCTCCTCCGCCTCCGCCGAAGCCGCCAAAATCACTTCCGCCGCTGCTAAAACCGCCAAATCCGCCTCCGTAATATCCTCCCCCGGACCGGAAACCGCCGCCTCGGTAAGAGCCTCCCGAAGAAAAAAGAATCGGCAGAAAAATCCCTGCGCCCAAGCCCGCGACGGCAAATATTATAAAGGTAGTAAGGCTGAGCGGCAACAGCGTTGCGTGAATAAGAGCAGGCAAGCCGACTGCGCCTGATATTCCTCCAAAGATGCGCGATATGCTTCCCAGAAAAAGCATGATAAATACGCCAAAAATGAGGAAGGTAAAAAAGCGTGAGGATTTTTCATGTTTCCGGGGACGATGATTTCCATCAGCCTTGAACTCGCCTCTGGTTGCATCAATTAACGTGGCTGCACCGGCTAAAAAACCTCCGTCAAAATCATCTCTTTTAAATCTTGGTTTTACAGCAAGGTCTACAATCCTCCCTGCTGCCAGGTCCGTCAACCTTCCTTCAAGACCTCGTCCCACCTCAATCTTGATCTTTTTGTCCTGTTTGGCTACCAGAAAGATTATTCCATTATCTTTTCCCTTTTGGCCTATCTTCCATGATTCGCCGACCTTAATGCCGAATTCCTCTATTGCCTCGCCTTCCAGGGATGGGATGGTGAGAACAACAAGCTGTGTTGAGTCTGTTTGTTCAAATTGCTTTAACTCATTTTCGAGGGCTGTCTTTGCCGAAGGAGAAATCATATTCGCATAATCATTCACATAGCCCTGAAGTTTAGGGACATCGAGGGCGTAAGCTGAAAAAGTAAGCAAAAAGATAAAAAATAAAATACAGGCAGGATATAGCATTTTAAGCGAATGAGCGTAAATACAATATCCTGCCTTGGCAAACAGCTTCAAATTAGAATTTCACCTGCGGAGCTTTTTCCGCCCCTGCCTCAGCCTTAAACGGCTCTTTAAGCTTCAGGTGCAACAACATTGAATTTGTAAGGTTATTCGGGAATATCCTGATTGACGTATTAAATGTCTCTATAGACTTGTTAAAACGAACGCGTGCGACATTTATCCTGTTTTCCGTGCCTTCAAGCTGATGCTGGAGATCCATGAAATTCTGGTTTGCCTTAAGGTCGGGATATTTCTCTACCACAAGCATAAGCCTCGAAAGTGCGCTGCTCATTGCCCCCTGCGCCTGCTGGAATTGGGCGAATGCTGCCGGGTTATCAAGCAGGGCCTTTGACATCTGTATGGAGCCGACCTTTGCCCTTGCCTCTGTCACTGCTGTCAGTGTCTCTTTTTCATGCTTTGCGTATCCCTTCACAACCTCTACGAGATTGGGGATCAAGTCGTTTCTTCTCTGATACGCTGCCTCAACATCACCCCATGCCGCCTTTACAGCCTCTTCATTTGCCTGCATTGTGTTATAGCCGCAGCCCGAAGCCGTCAGGAGCAGCAGAGTAAAAACAAGATACATAAATTTTTTCATTACATTCCTCCGATCTTAGTATTATCTTGACATATAACCAGGGCATCCTTCAAATCCACTGCATCCTGCCTTGCGCAATCTGCACCTGGTATTAGCGCAAATGTTTATCTTAAAATCTCCCCGTTCCCCCTCTATGAGAGGGCGGGGGTGGATTATTTTAATTGTCTTATTTTTCTCTATTTTCTTTTTGGCTTTGATTTGCGCGCGCCTTTTCCCGAAGATTTTTTACCGGAAATGCCTTCGAGTTTCGCTATCTGCGCTTCAAGTTTTTTTATCCCTTTGACGGCAGATTTAACCTTTGCGTCGCTGAGAGGGTTTTTTGATTCTTTTGCTGCAAGGTCATATACCTTTCCGCCGAGGTCTGTGAAGTTTGACTGTATCTTCATCTTGAGTTCGAAAATCCTGTATCTCCTTTTTCCTTCCTCTGCAAGTTCCTCTGCCTTTTCAACGGCAACAGTGGCTCCCTTCCTCATAGCAGCGATACTTTCGTCAATGCTTTTTTGGATGTCTTTTTGAATTCTGTCCCAGAGTCCCATAATTTCCTCCTACTAAGAATTTAAAATAACATCTTTAAGATAGCACAAAACAGTTCTATTGAAAAGAGGAAAAAGATATGTTAATCTCAACAAAGCTTAGTGTCAGTATCCAGTGTCGGTGTCGGTAATTTTCAACTGACACTGTTCACTGTCACTAATCACTGGTGATAATAATGGTCAAAAACGACAAATGGATAAGAGAGATGGCTGAAAAGGGGATGATAACTCCCTTTGATGCCAATCAGGTGAGAAAGGGCGTCATATCCTACGGCGTTAGCTCTTACGGATATGACATGAGGATATTCGATGAGTTCAAGATTTTTGAAGCCGGAGAAAATAAAATTATCGATCCCAAGAATTTCTCAGAGACCCATTTTACTGATTTCAAGGGAGATGTCTGCATAGTACCGCCTAATTCCTATGTCCTTGCACGCTCTTTTGAATATTTTAAAATTCCAAGGGATGTTCTCGTTATATGCCTCGGGAAATCAACTTATGCTCGTTCCGGCGTAATAGTGAATGTCACGCCATTGGAGCCGGAGTGGGAAGGGTATATAACAATTTCGATATCAAATACAGCGCCTGTGCCTGCAAAGCTGTATTCAAATGAGGGGCTTGCGCAGCTTATTTTCCTCGGGGCATCGGAATCGTGCGAGACTTCTTATGCCGATAAGGCAGGGAAATATCAAGCGCAGAAGAATATAACGCTATCAAAGACGTAAGGAACCGGTAATGCCCTGGAGAGAGAAATTAATAATAGCCCTTGATGTCGCAGAGCTTGATTATGCCCTTGAGCTTGTGGATAAGTTCGGAGACCAGATAGAGATATATAAGGTTGGTCTTGAGCTTTTTACTTCTGCGGGGCCAAAGATAATTGAGGAGCTTCATAAGCGAAATAAGAAGGTCTTTCTTGACCTCAAGTTTCACGATATTCCTAATACAGTAATAAAGGCAGCTATCGCTGCAACAAGACTTGGCGTTTTTATGTTCAATGTCCATGCATCAGGCGGTCTTGAGATGATGACAAAATGCAGAGAAGCTGTTGTTCAGCTCTGTCTTAAGGAAAATCTTAAGAAACCGAGGATTCTCGGAGTAACTGTTCTTACGAGCATGTCTCAGGATGTTTTAAAGCATGAAATTGGAATCCAGCACAGCCTTAACACGCACGTAAGACATCTTGCCGCGCTTTCCTTGAAGGCCGGGCTTGATGGTGTTGTTGCGTCAGGCCATGAGGTTGCAAGGATTAAAGGTCACTGCGGAAATGGATTTTTGATTGTAACACCGGGCATAAGACCCTCATGGCAGCCTCCTGACGACCAGCACAGGACAATGACGCTGAAACAGGCATTGAGAGAAGGGGCGGATTATATTGTGATGGGAAGGGCGATCCTTAATTCGGACAATCCGCTTAAGACGCTTGAGTTGATATCATTAGAGATGCTCACGGCATAGAAGGATTACAGGAAGATATAATATTTTCGCTCATTCTCGGTTGCCGTGGGCGACCTCCGAGGTTTTTGCCTCTTTATATTAATTGAAGGTTAATGAAATCATATACCGCTAAAAAAGATTTTCTGTCACGTGTTTCAGATAAGGGAATTCCGCCTGTTTATAGGGAAATCCCTTATTCCTCTCCGCATTTGGTTTATGAATCCCTGATATCCCCGAACAGTTTCCTTCTCGAAAGCGTAAAGGGGCCGGAGAAGATTGCCCGCTATTCGTTCATCGGCTTTGATCCGTATTTAGTCTTCAAGGTTAAAAACGGCTCTGTTGAAATCACGACAAAGGGTAAGAGGTCATTATCTTCCGTGCCTCCATTGCCAAGACTGAAATCTCTCGTAACAGCATATAAACAGATGCCGGTGAAGTCTCTCCCTCCATTTCAGGGAGGCGCAGTGGGGCTTTTGAGTTATGACTTTGTCCAATATCTTGAGAAGCTGCCTAAAACAACAAAAGATGACCTTAAAATCCCTGACGCTCATTTTTTTATGATTGATAAACTCGTTGCATTCGACCACAAAAAGGAAAAAGCATGGATTATCGTTTGCCCCGGCGCTCGGGATACGGATTTGGGATATGGGTATATGGATGCAGACTGGGGGAAGAAGTATGAGGAAGCAACTCAGCAAATAGATGAAATTAGTTCAAAGGTTCAAAAGTTCAAAAGTTCAAAAGAAAAAACTTCTGCGCTTCTGCGCTTCCGCGCTTCTGTGCTTAAACACGGGTTATCCAAAACCCAATATATGAATATGGTAAAAAAAGCCAAGGAATACATTGCTGCCGGAGATATTTTTCAGGCGAATCTTTCTCTGAGGGTTTCGGCTAAAATAGGTAAGGCAAATCCCTGGGGACTTTACAAAATTCTCCGCTCGATAAATCCCGCTCCATTTGCAGGCTATATTGATTTTGGAGATTACCACATAATCAGCTCATCACCTGAAAGGTTGATAAGCATAAAAAATGGAATTGTAGAGACAAGGCCGATTGCGGGCACAAGGCCGAGAGGAAAAGATAAGAATGAGGATGAAATTATGAGGGCCGAACTGCTTCTTAATGAGAAGGAGAGGGCGGAGCATATAATGCTCATTGACCTTGAAAGGAATGATATTGGAAGGGTCTGCGATTACGGCAGCGTTCATGTTGATGAGCTTATGATTACCGAGGATTATTCTCATGTGATGCATATCGTTTCCAATGTGAAGGGCAGGCTTGCTGAAGGCAAGACATGTTTTGACGCAATTAAAGCTGCATTTCCCGGAGGCACAATTACAGGCGTTCCCAAGGTCAGGTGCATGGAAATAATCGCCGAACTCGAGCCTGTCTCAAGGGGCATTTACACGGGCTCGATAGGCTATATCGGTTTTTCAGGAAACATGGATTTGAATATTATTATCAGGACATTTCTGGTAAAGAAGGGTTTTGCGTATATTCAGGCAGGCGCAGGCATTGTCGCTGATTCAGACCCTGAAAAAGAATATTATGAAAGCCTTAAAAAGGCTGAGGCATTGCTTAAGACCCTTGAAAAGATTTAGCTGAACCAGCCTTTCTTCTTACCCTTGCCCTTTATTCTTTCTACTGTCTCGGCTATTTTCATCTCTCTGACTATGCTTAACATCTCCTTCTGTTCTTCTTTTGTTTTCCTCAGCTCGTCGGATAATTCCTTAATCGCAGCTTTGAGGCTGATAAGCAACTGGTTTGTTTCCTTAATGCCTTCAGCCATTTCATCGAGTTTTGCAATGGGGAGTATCGGGATTTCCTTGATGCTTGCTCTTATTTTGTCGAATTCTTCGTCGAGTTTTGCAATGGGAAATATCGGGATTTCCTTGATGCTCGCTCTTATTTTATCGAATTCTTCAACCGGAAATACAGGAACTTCTCTGATCTGAGGCTCTCTCCACTTTTCTTCTGTTTCTTCTATTTCTTTTTTAACCTCCGGCATTTCTATCGGCATTTCTATTGTTTCTGATGATTGAAGGGGCTCTTGAGCAAGAGAAATTTCCTTCTCCGGTTCAGGCTCTATTGGAAGGGCGTAAGGTTTTTCAGCTTCAGTTTTTTCCTCTTCGATTAGTTGCTCAGGTGGAGCAGGTTGAGGAATCTCTTCAGTAAAAAAGAAATCTTCTTCGGATACAGACCCCTGTGGGATTTCAAGAGAGTTTGCTTCGGGTATTTTTTCTTCTTCGGCTGTCTCTTCTTCGAATGATATGATTTGTTCTTCTGCTGTTTCTGCTGCAAATATTTTTTCTTCAACCTGCGCTGGAGGTATAACTTCTTCAATAACTTGCGCTGGTTCCTCAGGTTTCGCAGCAGGCTGAATCTCAATCTTATGCTTTCTGGCGATATCTTTGATTAGAAGTTTTGTGGCGACCTGGAAGGTCTCCTGAACGCCTTTGCCGTTAACTGCCTCGGCCTCCAGATACACATAATCCCCATCATTCAGGTCTTTATTTAATTCAGCAATTGAGAGAATATCAGAAAGGTCTCTCTTGTTGTATTGCAGGACGAGCGGAATATCCTGAGGGTTTATGTTATTTGAGAGGAGATTATTTTTCATATTGGCAAAGCTTTCCAGATTTGCATCTCTCATGGCCTTTTGAGAGTCGGCAACAAATATAATGGCGTCTGCGCCTTTAAGCACAACTTTCCTCGTGGCATCATATTTCACCTGGCCGGGAACTGTATAAAGCTGAAATCTGACAGAAAAGTCTTTTACCTTCCCGAGTTCCACCGGTAGAAAGTCAAAGAACAACGTCCTGTCGGTTTCTGTGGCTAATGAAAGCAGTTTCCCTGTTTTTTGCGGATCCAGCGCTGAATGCAGGTGCTGGAGATTGGTTGTTTTTCCGCTCAGGCCGGGACCGTAGTAAACAATCTTAAGGGTAATTTCCTTTGTTGCATAGTTAAAGAGCGCCAATTCTTTTCACCTTGCTTTTTAAAATTTATTAAGCAATAGCATAAACACCATTTCTGGTGGTATTTTTAACTCTGTACATGGCTTCATCTGCCAGGCGAAGAAGATCCTCTTTGGTTTTGGCGCTTTCAGGATAAGATGCAACTCCAAAACTTGCGGTAACCTTAAGCCCATAGCCCTCTTTTTTTAGAAATACATTCTGCTCGACAGATGCCCTTATTCTCTCTGCTATCTGAGCAGCCGCCCCGGGAGTTGTCTGCGGCAGGACGACCACAAATTCATCACCGCCGTATCTGGCGACAATGTCTATAGTGCGCAGGCTTTTGATGATCATCTGTCCCATCTCGACAAGGGTCTTGCTGCCCACCAGATGTCCGTGAATGTCATTTATATTTTTAAAATGGTCAATGTCAATAAAGATAAGGGATATTGAAGTGTTGTATCTGTTTGAGCGGTGGATCTCCATCTCTATGGTTCTGTTCAGATACCTGGTATTAAACAGTTTTGTAAGGTCATCCGTGACAGCGAGTTCCGCCATTTTCTGGTAGAGAGACGTCCGTTCGATTGCAAGGGACGCCTGGTCAATAAGCCTCATAAGCAGCGAGAGGTCTTCATTTGTGAACTGTCCGCCTGTGACCTTATTTACGACCTCAAGAACTCCGATGACGCGGCCTTTGCTTTTTATCGGCACGCACATCAACGACTTTGTCTTGAAATGCGTCTGTTTATCCACCCTGGAACTGAACCTCTCATCCTTGGATACATCGGGCACGATTACGGGGACTCCCTCTTGCGCAACCCAGCCTGCAATGCCTTCCCCGAGCTTGAGTCTGTATTTCTCCATTTGAGATTTTTTCTTGCTGTCGGTAGCTTCGAAGACCAATTCGCCTGTTTCCTCGTCAACAAGCAGCACAGACCATGTCTCGGCCTTTGTCATCTCTTTTGTTTTTTTCATTATTGCAACGAGTATTTCGTTGAGTTCCATCGAGGATGTCAATATTTTCGCAACCTCCTCAAAGAACTCTATCTCTTTTTTTGCAATATCAAGTTCCTGCTGAAGTATTTTATTCTCGTTCCAGATGCTCTTTTCTTTCAAAATACGGTTTATAAAATACAGCAGTTCTTTTTCCGACGGCCTGTAAGTGGGGCAGGTAAGAGGATTTTTCAGCCAGACCGACATCCCTCTGAAAGAATAGTCAGGGGCTATTACAAGTTTTGGTATGTTGACGGATGCTTTCATGAATTCCCGGAATGAGCTGTTTTTGTTTTGCTCTTTCTCAACTATGATCATATCTGCCTTGTCATCGAGTCGTGGAATAGCATTATCAAGGGATCTGAACCTTGAGACCTCGAAGCCCTCTTGGGAAAGTATATCCTCGAAATCCTTTTTGAAGACACCTGTGCCGATTAAAAGTATTTTAGGCATTCACACCGCAACATTTTTTGTATTTTTTACCGCTTCCGCATGGACACGGGTCGTTCCTTCCAACCTTTTTCCCTTTGTGGACTGTCTGCTGACCCTCAGGGCTGCCGGATATATTATAGTTCAATTTCTGCGTTTTGGGAATCTCCTTTAAAGGCTCTTCTTTTTTCACCTGTATCTTAAAAAGCCTGGTCAATACTTCGATGGAAATCCTGTCGGTCATTTCGGCAAAGACATCGAATGCCTCTTTTTTGTATTCGGTGAGGGGGTCTCTCTGGCCGTAACCCCTGAGGCCGATGCCTTCTTTAAGATGGTCCATGCCGAGCAGATGATCCTTCCATTGCGTGTCAACTACCTGAAGCATGACCATCTTTTCTATGTATCTCATCATGTCCCCGCCGAGTTCCGCTTCTTTTTTCTCATAAGCCTCTTTGATTGCGGATATCAGGGATTCTCTTGCCTCTTCAACGGATTTCGGCGCCAGGGAATAAGTTATGGAAAACATGCCGTATAAAGCATCGTTTAACCCCTTCATATTCCATTCTTCGGGGTGTTTTCCCTCAGGCAGGTATATAAATGCCAGCTCGTCAACAGCATCTTCGATCATGGAATATATCCTGTCTTTTAACCCTTCGCCATGAAGTATTTCTCTTCTGAATGAATATATCTCCACTCTCTGCTTATTCATAACGTCGTCATATTCGAGCAGATGTTTTCTTATGTCGAAGTTGTGGGCCTCGACTCTTTTCTGGGCATTCTCTATCGCCCTCGATACGAGCTTGTTCTCTATCGGCATATCTTCATCCATGCCGAGCCTGTTCATGATTCCTGAAATCCTGTCGGAACCGAATATCCTCATAAGGTCGTCTTCCAGCGACAAGTAGAATCTCGAAGAGCCCGGGTCTCCCTGCCTGCCTGAGCGCCCCCTCAACTGATTGTCAATTCTTCTTGCTTCATGCCTTTCCGTGCCGAGGATATGCAGACCCCCGGCGCTCACAACCTTCTCCCTGTTTTCAGCGCATATTTTCTCTGCCTTTAAAAAAGCCTGCCTATAATCATCTTCGGTATAATCTTTTTTATCCGTTAAAATTTCTCTTGCGAGCCCTTCGGTATTGCCTCCCAGCACTATGTCCGTGCCTCTTCCCGCCATATTCGTTGCTATTGTCACTGCCCCATTTCTTCCGGCCTGCGCTATTATCTCAGCTTCTTTTTCATGGTATTTTGCATTTAAGACGGAATGCGGTATGCCCTTTTTCTTCAGCAGGTGGCTCAGTATCTCCGACTTTTCTATTGATATAGTCCCGACAAGCGCCGGCTGGCCCTTTTTATGAAGGTCTTCTATCTCCCTTATTACCGCGTTGAATTTGCCCTTTTCCGTTTTATATATCATGTCAGGATGGTCTGTTCTTATCATTGGTTTGTTCGTAGGCATTACAAGCACATCGAGATTGTATATCTTGCCGAATTCCTCGGCTTCTGTGTCGGCGGTTCCCGTCATTCCTGCGAGTTTGTTATACATCCTGAAATAATTCTGGAATGTGATGGTTGCGAGGGTCTGGTTTTCGCTCTCTATCTTTACGCCTTCTTTTGCCTCGACCGCCTGATGCAGGCCGTCGGACCAGCGCCTGCCCGGCATCAACCTTCCCGTAAACTCATCAACAATGATCACCTCGCCGTCTTTGATAATATAATCAACATCTTTTTTGAAAAGGGTATGCGCCTTAAGTCCCTGAAGCACATGATGCACCAGTTCTATATTGGCGGGGTCATACAAATTGCCTGAGCCGAGCAGCCTTTCGACCTTTAAGTTGCCTTCATCCGTCAGGATTACCGTCTTTGCCTTTTCGTCAATTGTGTAATCGGCGTCTCTTTGAAGTTTTGGTATGATCTTGTCTATCTTGTAATACTTGTCCGTTGATTCTTCTGAAGGCCCTGAGATTATAAGCGGAGTCCTGGCCTCGTCAATAAGGATGCTGTCCACCTCGTCAACTATTGCATAGTTAAGCTCTCTTTGCACATATTGAGATATGTCATATTTCATATTATCCCTGAGATAATCAAAGCCGAATTCATTATTTGTGCCGTAAGTTATGTCGGAATTATAGGATGCCTGTCTCTGCTCATCCGTCAGCCCGTGAAGAATGACGCCGACGCTGAGGCCGAGAAAATTGTAAATGGGGCTCATCCAGCGAGCATCCCTTTTTGCAAGATAATCGTTAACAGTGACTATATGGACGCCCTTGCCTTCGAGGGCATTCAGGTAAACAGGCAGGGTGGCGACAAGGGTCTTTCCTTCGCCTGTTTTCATCTCGGCAATCTTACCTTCATGAAGCACTATGCCGCCCAGTAGCTGGACGTCAAAATGCCGCATCTTTAAAGTTCTTTTTGAAACCTCTCTCACAACCGCAAAGGCCTCAGGAAGGATAGAGTCGAGCGTCTCTCCGGCTTCAAGCTTTTTTCTGAACTCCGCAGTCTTGTCTTTCAACCCGGCATCGCTCAGGGCGGCTATCTGCGGTTCGAGCGAGTTTGTTTTTTCAACAATCGGCAGGAGACGGTTTATTTCTCTCTCATTCTTTGTGCCGAATATTTTTTTAAGTATTCCACTGACCATCCTTTTATACTAAATTAAATAAACCTAATATTTCAAGAATGCCCTATCCAAGGAAATAAGCATAGAAATTGTTATCGTCTGTTTTTCAGTCGTTTAGTTTCACCCCAAATTTCCCTTGACACAAAGATTTCCCGAATGCTATAAAACAGCATCTTTTCTAAGAAGGAGGATAAATTTGCCTGTAAAAAATCAAAGGAGGGATTATCATGAAAAGGTTACGTAATTTGATGAGATTGTTTTCTGCTACTCGAAACTTTTCGTTAATGGAACATGGAGCATGGAGTTTTCGACTATTGTTCTTGCTGCTTTTCTGTTCTGTTACTATGTTTGTTGCCTTGCCTTCAGAAGCGGCTACCCCGCAGCAGACAGGAACCGATAACACTTGGGTTTCGGTTTCAGCAGGCTATATTCATAACGATAGCTCTGAAATCAGATAGGACCTTATGGGCCTGGGGATGGAACTGGGCGGGTCAGTTAGGAGACGGTACAAATACTCTTAGAAACACCCCGCAACAGATAGGAACTGATAACACTTGGGCTTCAATTGCAGCAGGAGAGTTGCATACCATAGCCCTGAAATCAGACGGCACATTATGGGCCTGGGGATGGAACCAGTTTGGTGAATTAGGAGACGGAACAAATACTGATAGAAACACCCCGCAGCAGATAGGAACTGATAACACTTGGGCTTCAATTGCAGCAGGAGCGTTGCATACCATAGCCCTGAAATCAGACGGGACCTTATGGGCATGGGGGAATAACTGGTTGGGTCAATTAGGAGACGGAACAAATACTGATAGAAACACCCCGCAACAGATAGGAACTGATAACACCTGGGCTTCAATTTCAGCGGGCTATGTTCATACCATAGCCCTGAAATCAAACGGCACCTTATGGGCCTGGGGATATAACGGGACGGGTCAATTAGGAGACGGAACAAATACTGATAGAAACACCCCGCAGCAGATAGGGACTGATAACACTTGGGCTTCAATTTCAGCAGGCTATCTTCATACCATAGCCCTGAAATCAGACAGGATATTATGGGCCTGGGGATCTAACTGGTACGGTGAATTAGGAGACTGCACATTGGATAGCAGATGGAGCCCTGTTCAAATAACCGGGACATGTGACACTGTTCCGCCTGTTATCACCATAACCGGAGTTTCTAACGGTGCAACCTATCAATTCGGCGCGGTTCCGCTGCCGGGGTATACGGTAACGGACAATCTTTCAGGTGTTGCTTCAAGCAGTGCCAATGATATTAACGATAATGGTG